>NZ_BAAAZP010000078.1:0-40848 GCF_039536965.1 Nonomuraea antimicrobica
CGAGCCGGGCCGAGCCGGGCCGAGCCGGGCCGAGCCGGGCCGAGCCGGGCGAAGAGGGCCGTGATCGCCGCTCCCCCAACCGTCCGTCAGGCGCACAGTCGTCCGTACGGGGCACGGTCATTCCTACAGGGCACGGTCGTTCGTACAGGCCGCCGGTCGTCCGTACGAGGCACAGTCGCCTGTACAGGCCGCCGGTCGTCCGTACGGCGCACAGTCGCCTGTACGGGGCGCAGTCCTTCGTACGGGGCGCCAATCTGCCGATACGAGGCGCGGTCGGGCAGCGGCAGGCACAGGGTGCACGACGAGCAACTGGTCGGCCGGGCCTGGCCATCGTCGTCCAGCTCGGCCGTTCTCTTGGATCGGGCCCACTTCGTCTCTCGCGAGGACTGACGCGTCTGTGGTGAGGGCGGGTGCGTCTTCGGTGGGACACGGTGCGGGTGGGTGTGTCGGGAGGGGCTTGGTGGTGGCGACGGCCGCACGAAGAACGGTCGTCGCCACCACGTTGGTCGGCCCGTCCGCGGCCATGCGCCGCCTCGCGGACCGGGCCGGACGATCTTTGCCCCCTGGCACGGTGTGGTCTGCGTGAGCGTCCCGGCCTTGGCCGGTCGCTATTACCGATCTTCTCACCGTATCGGTAGTGACGTCGCGGGTTCAGAGGGAGCGGTGCCGGATATGTGGGCTGACTTTGCGCAACAAGATGATCGTACGGCGTGCGGGCGGTGAGTGTGGAGTGTGCCGACGGTCAGTTGTGGGCGAACCAGTCCGGATGGCGGCCCAGGTAGGCGAGGAGGTGGTCCTGCGCGGGCGCGTACGCGGGCACACGCACAGGTGGCGCGAACCTGACCGGACGGTCCTCTTCCGTGACGAACAGGTGGGCCAGGTCGAGCAGTTCCTCGGCCATGAGAGGCGGGATCGGGTGGTGTTCGCCGCAGGCTCTGGCCACGTCCCAGCCGTGTACGGCGATCTCGATGGCCCCTGCCACGGCCACCATGGGGGCGGTCAGGTGGCGGTCGCCCACAGAGACGAGGTCGTCCTCGGCGGTCGTGGCGGTGATGGCGGTGGGGGCGACGGTGGCGACCCATCGGCCGAGCACCTCCGTGGCGTCGTCCCTGAGCAGGAGCGCGTCGAACGGACGGGCGGTGGGTGGTGCGCCTTCCTGGGCCGAATGGGGGGTGGTGGCGTCGCGGTCCTGATGGTGGGTGGTGGCTTGGTCGGCCGAACGGGGGGTGGTGACGTGGTGGATCTCATGGCAGGTGGTGACGTGGTCGGCCGAATGAGGGCCGGTGACGTGGTGGATCTCATGGCGGGTAGTGACGTGGTCGGCCGAATGAGGGCCGGTGACGTGGTGGAAGGTGGCGGCCTCGTTCAGGGCGTGGAGGGAGTCGTTCAGGTGCTCCAGCAGCCGCTGCAGGTTCCAGCCCGCGCAGGGGGTCGCCCGGCAGAGTGCGGCGGGTGTCACCACGCGCAGGCTGCCGAGCGTGTAGTCGATCGCCCGTTCCAGCAGCGCCACGCCCGCCATCAGCACCTGTCGTTGCTCGCCCATATCGCCTCCTCGTGGATGGAGACCCACGCCGAGATGAAAAATCATCGCCTCGCGGACGGCATTTCCCGCTGGCACCGGGGTTCGCGACACTGAGGCCGCAACGGCGTCCCCCGACGGCGATCGCGTTTTCCGGGCGTTTCCCAGTCAAGCGTCTGGAACCTCGCGGCCGGATCCGGAGTAAGGGAGGTGAGGGCAAGGAGGTTTCGATGTGGTGGTCCGGGGCGGTGGCCAGGGGTGTGGCGGTGTTCGGGCAGGCGTTCTTGGTGGCACTTGTGGTGACGGTGGCGGGCGGGTGCGCGGGGCCGGGGTCCGGCTCCCCCGGTGCTGCGGTCGGTACGCCGACGAGCCCCGCAAGGACCGGCATGCCGACCAGTTCCTTGGACGTCGGGACACCCACGAGCCCTGCAGGGGCCGGTACGCGGACGAGTTCCTCGGGTGCCGGGGCGGGGGCGGCGACGGGTGTGGGTGGTGGCGAGGGAGCTGCGACAGTGGGTGGTCCGAGTCCTACCGGTACCGGCGTGGGGTGCAACGGCACTCCGGTGTTCCTGGGCAACGGGTTCCCTGAGGTGCGGGGGACGGCTCGGGACGCGGAGTTGTGGGGCCTGTTGTTCGTGGGGAGGCCGCCGCTCGAACGGGGTGACGAGGTCAAGATCGTGTGGCGGATGACCGGGGAAGGGCCGCTACGGATTCGGGCCACGCTGCCCGACGGGACCGCCGCCAAGCTGGTCTGGGGCCCTGAGGAGCACGGCGGGTCGACCTGGCGGCGGCCCGGTCAGGAGTGGGGCACCGGGTTCGTGTTCCCGAAGGGCGGCTGTTGGAAAGTCGAGCTCGTCCGGACTCGGGGCTCAGGCCACGTCTGGCTGCCCGTTCAGTGAGACTCAGATCACGTCCGACTGCCCGTTCAGCGAGGCTCAGACCACGTCCGACTGCCCGTTCAGCGAGGCTCAGACCACGTCCGACTGCCCGTTCAGCGAGGCTCAGGCCACGTCTGGCTGCTCGTCCGGTGAGGCTCTGGCCGCGGGCTGCCCGTTCAGTGACGGCTTCCCCCGGTCGAACGGCCGGACGCGATGCTTTGGAGGGTGTGGTCTATGAAGGATGTGACGTCGTCGAGGACCTCGTCCTTGTTGGTCTCGTTGAAGGCCTCGTGCCTGGCGCCCGCGTAGATGCGTTCGGTCAGGGTGGTTCCCCGGATGGCCTCGATGCCGATGCGGGTGCCGGACAGCGGCACCAACTCGTCGTCGGCGCCGTGCACCCAGAGCGTGGGCAGGGTGCCGAGCGATCCGGTCTTGGTGATCGTGTCCAGGGTCGTCGCGAACGCCTCCAGCGTCGCGCGCCTGAACGGCCCGTGCCACACCAGCGGATCATCCGCGTACGCGGCCCCCACCGAGAGGTCGCGGGAGAGCGTGGCCGGGTCGATCGGCGTGTCGGGCGGCTCAGGGTAGGCCAGCAGCGTGGGTACGATCTCCCACACCCCGATCACCGGCCCGGACAGGACGAGGGCGGCCAACCTCGGGCCGTACCGCTGGGCGTGGCGGGCCGCGATCATGCCGCCCATCGAGTGGCCGATCAGTACGACCGGCGCACCGGGATGCTCGGCCCTCGCGTGCTCCTCGGCGGAGTGCACGTCAGTGACCACGTCCTCGAAGTCCTCGACGAGCACCCTGTCCCCCTCCGACCTGCCGTGGCCCATGTGGTCGACGCCGTAGACGGCGGCGCCGTGACGGACGAGCCGGTCGGCCACGTACTCGTAGCGGCCGATGTGCTCGCCGTAGCCGTGGACCAGGACGGCGAGGTAGCGCGGCCGTTCATGAGGCCATTCGCGAACGGTGTTGAGACCTTTGGTGCCGGTGAAGGTGTGCTCGCGGGATTCGGCCATGCTCTCACTCCTGACTGGTCACTTCCTGGCTGGTCACTTCGGGTTGGATGCTTCTGGCCGGACGCTTCTGGCTGGTCGCTTCTGGACCGGACGCTTCTGGCGGGAAATTGCGGTGAGCGTATGCCGTTCGTTCTTGGTCGTCCACGGAGGTGTGGGGAGGGTGGTGCGATGTCCGAAAACCGCTGACTTTCGAGGGGGCAGCGGTGTTGTAGGGAGTATGGATGTCTACACCACGATCGAAAGTCCGCTGGGTGAGCTGCTGCTCGCCGGGGACGGCACGGCGCTGACGCGCGTGTCGTTCGACGTGACCTCGGCGCGGGCGGGGTGGCGGCCGGAGCCGCTCGCGTTCGCCGAGATGGAGCGGCAGTTCCTGGAGTACTTCGCGGGTGAGCGCACCTCGTTCGAGCTGCCGTTCGCCACGCGCGGCACCGCCTTCCAGGAGCGGGTGTGGGAGGAGGTGGCGAAGGTGCCGTACGGACGCACGATCAGCTACGGCGCGCTCGCCGCGCGGATCGGCGCGCCCGCCGACCGGGTCCGCGCGGTCGGCGCGGCCGTCGGCGCGAACCCGCTGCCCGTCGTCGTGCCCTGCCACCGCGTCGTCGGCGCCGACGGCGGACTGACCGGGTACGCGGGCGGCCTCGAACGCAAGCGCGAACTGCTCACGCTCGAAGGCGTCCTCCAGCCCCGGCTCTGGAGCACGCCATGACGACCGGGCAGCAGACCGCTCTCGAGATGGCGCTACCTGGCCGGACGACGCCGACGCCGGAATCCAGGGACGGAACGCCGACGCCGGAATCCAGGGGTGGAGCGCCGTCGCTGGAGTTCGGCTGGGGAGAGTTGGCGCGGGAGGTCGACGCGTACGGATGTGCGCTGACGCCGCAGGTGCTCACCCCGGAGGAGTGCCGTGAGATCTCCGGTCTGTACGACGAGAGCGGGCTCTTCCGGGCCACCATCGACATGGGGCGCTACCGGTTCGGCGCCGGGCAGTACCGGTATTTCCGAAACCCGCTCCCACCGCTGGTCGAACGGCTGCGGGCGGCGTTCTACCCACGGCTGCTGCCGATCGCGCGGGACTGGGCGGCCCGTCTGGGGCAGCCCGCGCCCTGGCCGGACGAGTTCGGCCAGTGGCTGGACATGTGCCACCGGGCCGGGCAGACCAGGCCGACGCCGATCCTGCTGCGCTACCGGGAGAACGACTGGAACGCCCTGCACCGCGACCTGTACGGCGACCTGATCTTCCCGCTCCAGGTCGTGATCGGCCTCGACCGGCCCGGCGAGGACTACCGCGGCGGCGAGTTCCTGTTGGTGGAGCAGCGGCCCCGGGCCCAGTCGCGGGGCACGGTGACCCTGTTGCCGCAGGGGCACGGGCTCGTCTTCACGACCAGGGACCGGCCGGTGCGGTCGTCCCGGGGCTGGTCGGCCGCGCCGGTGCGGCACGGGGTGAGCACGGTACGCTCCGGGCTGCGGCACACGCTCGGCCTGGTCTTCCACGACGCCAAGTGAGACCGGACGAGCGGGTGAAGGGCCCCGCCGAACGGCCCCGAATCCGGGCAGTCCGCCGTAACGTGATCGATCGGGAAGCGTCATGATTCCACTGCCGCCGAGGGAGATCGCTCCCGGCGCGGTCCACGTGCCGGGGTGGCTCACGCTGGACGAGCAGCGCCGCCTCGTCCAGGCGTGCCGCGAATGGGCGAAGGGCCCCGTGCCGATCCGGCACACCGTGCTGCCGGGAGGCGGCGTCATGTCGGTGCGGACGGTGTGCCTGGGCTGGCACTGGCAGCCGTACCGGTACACCAGGATCGCCCACGACGTGAACGGCCGCCGGGTGGCCGAGTTCCCCGGCTGGCTGGCCGAGCTGGGCCGCCGCGCCCTGGCTGCCGCCTACGGCCAGGACGGAAGCGGCGCCGGGCCCTACGAGCCCGACACCGCGCTGATCAACTTCTACGACGACCGGGCCAGGATGGGCATGCACCAGGACAAGGACGAGCGGTCGGACGCCCCGGTGGTGTCGCTGAGCGTCGGCGACGACTGCCTGTTCAGGTTCGGCAACGCCGAGACACGCGGACGGCCGTACACGGACGTGCGGCTCGCCTCGGGTGACCTGTTCGTGTTCGGCGGGCCGTCGCGCTTCGCCTATCACGGGGTGCCGAAGGTCTATCCGGGCACCGGCGACCCCGCCACCGGGCTGGCCTCCGGCCGCCTCAATCTCACGCTGCGCGTCACTGGCCTGGGTTGACGTAGCCGAACTCGTCGTCGGAGAGCCCGCGCCGCAGCGTACGCAGCACCTTGGCCGGGTCGTCGTCAGGCCCCGGCACGTAGAAGGGCTTGCCGTCGCGGCCGAACGTGACGGCCGACTCTTCCTCCCACTTGCCGAGCACGTCGGCCCCGAGCGCGAAGAGGTCGTGCGGCTCGAAGCCGAGCGTGCGCCCGTGGTCGACCGACCCGAACACCAGGTGCCTGGCCAGCTCGATCGGCGCGTCCTGCCAGCCCGGGTACTCGCCGAAGAAGTATTCGCGGAAGCGAGCCAGCTCGCGGTCGTTGAGCACGTCGGGGCCGATGACGGCCTTGACGCCAATGCAGTAGACGTCGGCCAGGTAGCCACAGACCGTCAGCCGGTCCCAGGAGTGGCGCCGGGCGACGAGCACGCACACCAGGCCACCCACGCCCGAGTCTGGCGCCTCGTCCGCCCAGCCGCGCGCCGGGTCGACGCCGAGCCCCTCGCTCCAGCCGACGTTGATCCAGCATCCGGCCACCTCGGCCTCGCCCGGCCCGGCGGCCTGCGCGGCCTCGGCGTCCTCGCCCGCGATGGCGCGCACCAACGGCGCCACGACCGACGGCGACACCTTGAGCGCGCGGGCGATCTCCTTGGGAGACCTGCCCTGCCGGCGCAACTCGCGTACCTGGTCTTTCAGTTCCATTACGGCAGCCTAGCGGCACGCGGGGCGGTCATCACGCTCATTCCGCGAGGCGTCGGCTCAGCCACGCCAGGGCGAGCGGGTAGCGGTATTCGATGCCGCCGTGACCGGCGTCGAACAGCTCGAAGAAGACCCGCTCGTCCGGTACGCCCGCCGCCTCCAGTGCCCGGCGGAAGGCGACGGCCCCGAAGTCGAGGAAGTACTCGTCGCGGTTGCCGGCGTCCACCCAGATCGCCCGCATCGAACGCAGGGCCTCGGCGTGGCGCGGCTCGCCCGCCATCACGACCGGGTCGCAGGCCTGCCACCGCCGCCACACCTCCGGCACCACGGCTCCCGTGTCGTCGAACGGCAGGCGCACGGTGCCGTCGTCGTCGGCGGAGTAGGCAGCCGCGTAGGCGTACATCTCCAGCAGCTCCAGGTCGCCCTCCTTGGTGCCGGCCAGCCGGCCGCGGAAGTCGGCGAGGAACGTGTCGTACGAGCCGTCGTACATGTCGCGCAGCCTGCGCGCCAGCTCCGGGAACGAGCGCCGCGAGCTGACCTCGAACAACGCGTCACCGGCATGCGTGGCCAGCGCGCCGAACACGTCGGGCGCCAGCATGGCGGTCACCATGGCGCCGTAGCCGCCGCTGGACTTGCCGGTGACGGCCCGGTGGTCGCGGCCGGGCAGCGTACGGTAGCGGGCGTCCACGTACGGGACGATCTCGTCGCGCAGGTACGAGTGGTAGCGGCCGGTGCCGGGCGAGTCGAGGTACTGGCTGCCGCCGAGTGAGGTCCAGGCGTCCACGTACACGACGATGGCGGGCGGCACGACCCCTCCGGCGAACAGCGCGTCGGTCAGCTCCGGGTACGGCTGCCTGAACGGCATCCGGTTGAACCACATGGCGACGTGCCCGGTGTAGCCGAGCAGCACGTAGATCGAGGGGTAGCGGCGTTCGGGCGCGTCGTCGTAGCCCGGCGGCACGTACACGACGAGCGGCCGTTCGTGTGGGTCGCCCAGCGGGTTGCCGCGCAGCAGGGCGCTGTCGACGACGTGGTGGTCGAGGCGTCCGGCCAGTTCGGCGGACCAGGGCAGCATCGGGTCTCCTTCGTGGTGTCTCAGCCATGGCAGGTCAGTCGTGGTGTCTCAACCCAGGGACGCGGTCACCGTGTCGACGCCCGCCTGCCCGACGGAGCGGCCCGACACCAGCACGAGCACGAGGTTGCGCAGGTCGGAGAGGCGTTCGAGGGGGTCGCCCGCGACCGCGATGAGGTCGGCCCGCTTGCCCGCGTCGAGGCTGCCGGCCACCTCCCCCACCCCGCAGGCGTCCGCGGCCAGCACGGTGGCCAGCTCGATGATCTCCGCGTTGCGATAGCCGGCCATCGCGAACACCTCCAGGCCCCCGACGTACCCGTCGGTGGGGTTGCCGATGCCGCCGATCGCGAACCCGGCGTCGGTGCCCGCGATCTGGCGCACCCCCGCCTCCCGCATCGCGGACACGCCGCCCAGCCAGGCTTCGAGCATCGCCTCACCGTGCACCTCGCGGATCCGGTGGAACGCGCCGTGCACGGTGGGGCAGACGTACGTGCCGCTGGCCGCCACCACGTCGATCAGCTCGGGGTCGTAGCGGTGGCCGGACCGGGTGAAGAACGTGCAGTGCTCGATCGTGGTGACGCCGGCCTCGACGGAGCTGCGGATGGCCTCGTGCGCGTGGGCGTGGGCGGCGACGCCCTTGCCGCGCGCGGCGGCCTCCTCGACGACCACGCGGAGCTGCTCGGTGCCGTACTGCGACGTCCAGCTCGGCGGGGCGCCCGGCGTCATCTGGCCGCCGGAGGCCATCACCTTGAGGCAGTCGGCTCCGGCGCGCAGGTTCTCCCTGGCCACGCGGCGGATGGCGGGCTCGTCGTCGGCCTCGCCGCCCATGTACCAGCAGTGGCCGCCGGTGATGGTGATCGGGCGGGTGGCGGCCACGAGGTGCGGGCCGACGGCCAGGCCCTCCTCGATGGCGTCGCGCAGGTCGAGGTCGAGGAACCCGCGCGCGCCGAGGTCGCGGGCGGTGGTGACACCGGCCGAGACGAGCTTGCGGGCGTTCTCGGCCATCCGCAGCAGCAGGTGGTGGTCGCTCTCGGGGCTGCGCCTGGTCACCGGGTCCACCTTGGCGTCGAACCCCAGGTGCACGTGCGCGTCGATCAATCCGGGCAGCACGGTGTGACCGGGCAGCTCGATGACCTCCGCCGCCTCCCCAGCCTCCCCTGCGCTGCCGCGCGGCCCCACGGAGACGATCTTCGGGCCGTCGATGAGGACCTCGCCGTCCGCGATCACCTGTCCGGAACGCCCGGTGAGCACCTTTGTGGCGCGAATGATCCTCATGTGCTCCAGCGTGCCACGCGGCTAAAGGTCGCGAGAAGGGGATCGTAAGCACCTGCGGGCACGGTGGAGACCTCGCAGGCACCCAGCACGGAGGACAGCGACCATGCCCCAGACCGCCGAGTACGAGATCGTCCGCCGCTTCGACGCCCCCCGCGAGCTGGTATGGGCCGCCTGGACCGAGCCCGAGCGGTTCTCCCGCTGGTTCGGGCCCGTGTCGCTGACCGCGCCGCTGGGCCGGATCACCCTGGACACCCGGCCGGGCGGCGTCTGGCGGGCCACGCTGGTGGGCGAGGAGGGGTTCGAGATGACGCTGGACGGGACGTACCGGGAGGTGGCGGCGCCGGAGCGGCTGGTGTTCACGACCGGCGACCCCGACTCGCCCGGCGACGGGCCGGCGTCCGTCGTGACGATCGGGCTGACGGAGGCGTCCGGCGGGACCGAGATGCGCTTCCACCAGTACGGCGTCAACACCGACCAGGAGCATGCCGAGCAGGCCAGGGCGGGCTGGAGCGAGTTCTTCGACCGCCTGGCCGAGTATGTCAGGTCGGCCCACACCGCCCGCTGAGAGAACCGCGGCGCGGTGCCGACGCGGGCCTGCTCAGAGCAGCGCACATGCTCACCGCAACGGACATGCTCAGAGCAGCGGGCATGCTCAGAGCAGGTCGAGGGCGTCGTCGAGCTTGTACGTCGCCCCCTTCGCGTACGCCGCCACGAACGCCTCCTCCCCGAGCGCGTCGCGCACGCGCGCCGTGACCCGCTCGATGTAGGCCAGCTCCGACGGCCGCGTCGGGAGCCGGTGGTGGTGCCTGGCCGCGTCCGCCAGCCCGAGCAGCGTGGCGGCCAGCTCGGTCGGCCCCATGGCGCCGGCGGCGCCCTCCACGGCGCCCACCTTCGTCCAGGGGTCGCCGATCTTCCCAACCACGGCCAGCGCCTCGCTGTGCGACTCCATGGCCGCGGACAGGTCCCCGCGCAGTTCGTGGAGGTGGCCCAGCTCGATGAGCGTGTCCGCCAGGTGCATGGAGGGCTCCGCCTCGGGGTCGCGCGACAGCGGTTCGAGCAGGTTGCGCAGGTGCGTCTCGGCCAGCTCCAGCCGTCCAGAGCGGCGCGCGGCGTAGGCCAGGCCCAGCTCGGCCATGGTCGAGCCCTTCATGTAGCCCTGGTCGTCGGCCAGCTTGAGCGCCCGCCCGCACAGCTCGATGGCCTGGTCGTGGTCGCCGCTCTGCAGGGCGACCCAGCCCAGCCAGGCGATGTGCGTGGAGACCTCGGACCACAGCCCGAGATCCTCGGCCATGCGCAGCCCGTCGCCGAACAGCTTGGCGGCCCGTTCGGTGTCGTTCGTCATCTCCGCACCCGACGCCAGCCACTCCGTGGCCCGCAGCAGGCCCCACCGGTCCCCCAGCTCGGTGAACAGCCGGGCGCTCTCGCCCGCGATCCGTTCGAGCGCCTCGACGTCTCGCAGGGTGAAGGCGTCGCCCGCCTGCCTGGTCAGGGCGGTGGCGATGCCCCACCGGTCACCGAGTTCCCTGAACGTCGCCAGCGCCCGTTCCATCAGCTCCTGGCCGGACATCATGTCCTCGACGTGCAGCCCGGCGAACAGCTCGGCCCTGGCCCGCTCCCCCGGGTCCTGGATCGCCTCCAGCACGGGCCGCCAGTCGGCCTGCTCGCCCTGCATGAGTGCGAACCCGACCTCCCAGCCCGCCGTCCTGGCCAGGAGCCGCACGTCGTCGCCGGCCTCCGCCTCCGCCCGCGTATCCTGCTCGGCCCCCGCCTCGGTGCTTGGTGCCGGGTAGGTGGTCGGTGCCGGGGAGAGTGAGAGCGCGGTCGACAGTGCCCGCCTGCCCTCGGCCAGCCTGCCGCGCAGGAACCAGTACCAGGCCAGCGCGTTCACCAGCCGGGCCGCGCGGCCGGCGTCCCGCCGCGTCACCGCCGTGTCGAGCGCGGCCCGCATGTTGGCGGCCTCGGCGTCCAGGCGCAGCAACCAGTCGCGCTGGTCGTGCCCGTACAGCTCGGGCTCCGCGCGTACGGCCAGCTCCAGGTAGTGGTTGAGGTGCGCGAGGCGTACCCGATCGAGTTCGCCGGCGTCGGACATCCTGGCCAGGCAGTACGCGGACACCGACTCCAGCAGCCGGTAGCGCACCCCGGCGGGGCCGTCCACGACCACCACCAGGGAGCGGTCCACCAGGCGGGCCAGCAGGTCCAGCACGTCGAGCGGGTGGTCGTCACCGGCCACGCAGACGGCCTCGGCGGCCTCCAGCGTGCAGCCGTCGGCGTGCACGGCCAGGCGGCGCAGGACGACGCGCTCGTCCTCGGACAGCAGGTCCCAGCTCCAGGCGATCACGGCGGTGAGCGTCTGCTGGCGAGCCGGCGCGCCCCGCTGCCCGGAGGCCAGCAGCCGGAACCTGTCGTCCAGCCGGGCCACCACGCCCTGCACGCCGAGCGCGCGCACCCGGGTCGCGGCCAGCTCCAGCGCCAGCGGGATGCCGTCGAGGCGCCGGCACAGTTGCGCGATCGCCGACGCGTTCCCCGCGTCCAGCGCGAACCCTCTGGCGGAGGCGGCGGCTCTGGAGACGAACAGCCGTACGGCGTTGGAGCGCGCCATGACGGCCAGATCGGCGCTGGCGGGCACGTCGAGCGGCGGCACGCTCCACAGCACCTCGCCCTCCACGGCCAGCGGCTCCCGGCTCGTGGCCAGGATGCGCAGGTCGGGGCAGGCCCGCAGGAGCGACTCGGCCAGCTCGGCGACCTGCGCGACGACGTGCTCGCAGTTGTCCAGCACCAGCAGGGTCCGCCTGGGCCTGAGCGCGGCGGCCAGGGAGCCCGCGTCCTCCCTGATGTCCAGGGCCGCCATGACGGCCTCCGCCGGTGAGCGTGACCCCTGGTCCAGCGCGACCAGCCAGGCCCCGCCGGCGAAGCTGTCGACCAGCCGGTTCGCCGCCTCCAACGCCAGCCGGGTCTTCCCGACCCCGCCGCTGCCGGTGAGCGTCACCAGCCGCTCGTCCTCCACCAACCCGCACACCTCGGCCAGGGCCTCCTCCCGGCCGACCAGCTTGCTGACGGAGGCGGGCAGGTTCGTCGCGGGACGGTCGGCGGGCAGGCTCAGCGCCGGGTCCTGGCCGAGGATCGCCTGGTGCAGCGAGACGAGTTCAGGCCCAGGGGCGAGGCCCAGCTCGTCGGCCAGCCGCTCGCGCAGCTCGGCATAACCTGCCAGCGCCTCGCTCTGCCGCCCGGCCCGGTAGAGGGCGCGCATGTGGACGGCACGCAGGCGTTCCCTGAGCGGGTGGCGGCGCACCAGGTCACCCAGCTCGCCGACGAGCAGCCCGTGCTCGCCCAGCTCCAGCCGCGCCTGCGCGTGCTGCTCCAGCGCCGACAGCCGCTGCTCCTCCAGGCGGTGGACGGCCGACCTCGTGTACTCCTCGTCGGCGAAGTCCGCGTACGCCGGCCCCCGCCACAGCGCCAGCGCGTCGGCCAGCAGCCCCGCCCTGGTCCTGGGGCTTTCCGTGGTCTCGGCCCGCGCCAGCAACTCGGCGAAGCGTACGGCGTCCACGGCGCCGTCGTCGGCGCGCAGCAGGTAGCCGGGGGCGCGGGACACGACCAGGTTCTTGCCTCCGGCCTCGGCGTCCTCGAACGCCTTGCGGAGCTGCGAGACCCGCACCTGCAGCGCGCCCGCCGGGTTGGCCGGGGGCTCGGCGCCCCACAGGTCGTCGACCAGCCGGTCCACGGACACCGGATGCCCCTCGTGGACGAGCAGGTCCACCAGCAGGGCCCGAACCTTGAGACCGGGGACGGTGACCGCCTCTCCTGCGTCCGTCCACACTGCCAGCGGGCCCAGTACCCCGAATTTCATGCTGGTCACCCTATGCGTGCTTATGGGGCCACGAGAAGCGGCTTCCGCGCAGCCCCGATCGGCGCGAACAGCGGCTTGCGCGCGGGCCCGGTCAGGTGGGCGGCGCCTTCCGCGCGGACCCCCGGTAGAGGTCGGCGTCGTAGCGGCGGTCGTTGTCCGCCAGCTTGGCCCGCGCCGCCGCCACCAGGTCCACGCCGAGGACGTCGGCCAGTCGCACCAGGTAGAGGGTCACGTCGCCCAGCTCGGTGCGCATCCTGGCGAGCGCCTCGGGGTCGGGGTTCGCCGACTCCTCCGCCGTGAGCCACTGGAACTCCGCCACCAGCTCCCCGACCTCGCCCGCCAGCGCCATCGCGAGGTTCTTCGGCGTGTGGAACCCCTCCCACTCCCTGACCCGGGCGAACTCGCGCAGCCGCTCGGCAAGGCACTCCAACTCCGTCGTCACGCCACCCGACCTTACCGACCCGCGCCTCACCCCGGCCGCCCCCACGGCCGCGACCACCGCTGCCGCTCCTGCCGCCTGACCGCGCTACTGCGTGGCGCCCTTCAGCAGTGCGCGCAGACGCTCCACGAGGGCAGGGTCGCCGGAGAAGCTCAACGCCCCGCCGTCACCCCGCCCCCACAGCCACAGCAGCACGTCCTGGGGCCGTCCGAAGACCGACGCCCTCTCCACGTCGCCCTCCCCGACCTCGACCGCCCCGATCTCGGCGGCCTCGACCCCCGACGGGGCCAGACGCACCAGCCAGCGGCGCCCGCCCGCGCCGACCGAGACCGTACGCCCGTCGGCGCCCTTGAGACTCTCGCCCAGCTCCTCCGGCCACCTCATGGAGGTGTAGGCGAGGAAGGTCACGAGGACCTCGTCGATGCCGTCGAGCGCCAGGTCGTCGGGGATCGGCGCGATCGGCTCGCCCGCCGCCAGCTCGGCGTCCACCCGGTGAATGACCGTCTCCTGCGCCATCCGGCGGCCCCAGAAGGCGACCGTCCTGTCGGGGTCGTACCAGGTGATGGTGGGCTCCTCGGGCCCTCGGGAGGTGAGCTGCGCGCGCAGCTCCGACAGGCCGCGGTCGAAGTAGCCCGCGGGGTGGGCCGGCTCGGGCTCGGGCGGCCACGGGTGCGGCCAGGCGCCGCCGCGCATCGCCTCGGCCTTGTGCAGGAACACCTCGCCGACGTGCAGCAGGACATGAGCCGCCGTCCACCCGGGACACGACGGCACCGCCGCGCCGAGGTCGCGCAGGGCGGTCTCACGCAGCCGGGCGCAGTCGCGGTCGAGAAGCTCCAGGTACCGCTGATAGTCCATTCCCGAATTCAAACATACGATCGAGCGAGCCCGCCCATGTGAACCGATCAGCGCAGCCGCGAACGTCTCCCCACGGCGAATGCGCCCGAGCGCCGACGGCCGCGGGCGGTGCAGGGCCCGCGTCCCGGCCCGGCGGAAACGGGGTGACCGATCCCCTTGAACGCTCCAGACGGCGAGCGAGAGCCGCTCCTGCGGCACCGTACGATCGTGCTCGGCCGGACGCTCGTTCACGACAGCGCCGACCGGGTGGTCGCGGACCTGCTCCTGCTGGCGCAGGAAGATCCCCTGACCGACATCGTGCTGTTGATCGACTGCCCGGGCGGCTCGGTCGAGGCCGGGTTCGGCATCGTCGACACCATGGCGTACGTCACCTGCGACGTCGTGACGTACGCGACGGGGACGGCCGCGGGCATGGGTCACGTCATCCTCGCCGCGGGGGCCAAGGGAAAGCGTTACGCGCTGCCGCGGGCCCGCGTCACGATGCGTCGCCCGCAGGACGCGGACGGCCTCGGGAGACACGTGCACGCCCGGGGGGCGCGCTCGGTGCGCAACCGGGTGGCCCAGATCACGGCTCAGCACACCGGACGAGCCATCGAGCAGGTCATGAACGACCTGGACGCGGACCGAGGTGCGGTCGGCCAGGTCCACGTTCCTCGAACTGGCGGGCCTGGTCGACCCCCGCCACAGTTGGGGCGCGATCTCGCCGGCCTCGCCCGCCCGCCCGTCCCGCCGCCAGGAGACCGGACCGTATCTGGACGAACCCCGCCTCCGCCGCCCGGCTCTGCGCCCTGCATCGTGCGCGAATACCTCAACTGCGGCTCGCGCGAACTCGCCCACCTCGGACGGCGATGGGCCATCGGCCGACGCGCCACCCGCCCGGCCCTACGGCTCGTACGGGGCCGTGCTCTCCCGGACGATCAGCTCCGTGGCCAGCTCCACCCGCTTCGTCTCCGGCGCCTCCCCGCGCCCCATGGCCAGCACCGTCCGCGTGGCCAGGTGCGCCATCTCCTGGAGCGGCTGGCGTACGGTCGTGAGCGGGGGCCAGGCCGACTTCGCCAGGGGCAGGTCGTCGAAGCCCACCACGCTCAGGTCCTCGGGCACGCGCAGGCCCCGCCGCCTGGCCGCCTCGAAGACGCCGAACGCCATGAGGTCGCTGCCCGCGAAGATGGCCGTGGGCGGGTCGGCGAGGGAGAGCAGGGCGTGCCCGTGGTCGCGGCCCGAGTCGACGAGGAACGTGCCGCGCCTGATCAGGTCGGGCGCCACCGGGAGGCCGGCGGTCTCCAGGGCCGCGCGATAGCCGTCGATGCGGGCCTGGCTGCACAGCATGTCGGCCGGGCCGCTGATCATGCCGATGCGGCGGTGGCCGAGCTCCAGGAGGTGGCGGGTCGCGGCGAGGCCGCCGTTCCAGTTGGTGGCGCCCACCGAGACGACCCCGGGAGCGGGCTCGCCCTCCGGGTCCACCACGGCGAACGGCAGCGAGCGCGCGCTGAGCTGGGCCTGGATACCGGTGGAGAGACGGGAGGCGACGATCACCACGCCGTCGGTCCTTCTGGCGGCCAGGCGTTCCAGCCAGTCGCGGCCGGGGCCCGCGTGCGTGTGCAGGACCGAGATGACGACGCTGGCCCCGGCCGCGTGGGCCGCGCCCTCCGCGCCGCGGACGATCTCCATGGCCCAGGGCGACTCGATCTCGGCGAACACCAGGTCGACCAGCCCGGCGGGGGTGTCGTCCTGGCTGACGCGGCGCTGGTAGCCGTGCTCCTGCAGCAGGCGTTCCACCCGGTGGCGGGTCGCGGGAGCCACTTCAGGGCGCCCGTTGATGACCTTCGAGACCGTCGGGATGGAGACCCCCGCCTCCTCCGCGATCAGTGCGATCGTGACCCGCCTCTTCGCTGACACAAATCGGCAGTGTATCCGAAAGTTTCGGTTTGGGATCGCCCGGGGCCGAGGTGTTGACGCCTCATAGGGCGTTTCCTACGATCACGGCATCGAAATTATCGGAGGGCAAACGAAATTTTCGACTCACACGCCGAGGCCGTCAGGCTGAGGAAGGAGCCCCTATGAAACGCAGTCTGGTGTCGGCCGCGGCCGTCCTGCTCCTCGCGGGGTGCAGCGGCAGCGGCGGGGAGCCGGCTCCTCAGCAGGGCGCGGGCGGCTCTCCCGCGAAGGTCACGCTGGAGTGGTGGCACCTTTCCACGGCCGAGCCGCTCAAGTCGCTCTGGGCGCGGCGGGCCGAGCAGTTCGAGGCCAAGTACCCGCACGTGACGATCGAGGCGACGGTCCTGGAGAACGAGGCGTACAAGGCCAAGCTCACCACCCTGACGCAGTCCGGCAAGGCGCCCGACGTCTTCGCGTCGTGGGGCGGCGGCGTGCTCCAGCAGCAGATCGACGCGGGGCTGGTCAAGGACATCTCCGGCGACGTCTCCGCCGTGCTGCCGACGTTCACGCCCGCGGCGCTGAGCGCGTACCAGGTGGACGGCAAGACGTACGGGCTGCCGACCGACATCGGCCTCGTGGGTTTCTGGTACAACAAGAAACTTTTCGAGCAGGCGGGCATCACGCAGCCTCCGGCGACCTGGTCGGCGTTCCTCGATGACGTCAAGAAGCTCAAGGCCGCGGGCGTCACCCCGATCGCGCTGGCCGGCAAGGAGAAGTGGCCGGGCCACTACTACTGGGCCTACCTCGCCATGCGCATCGCCGGTCTGGACGCGCTCAAGCAGGCCGCCGTCGACCACGACTTCACCAAGCCCGACTTCGTCGCCGCCGGGCAGCAGGTGAAGGCGCTGGCCGACCTGCAGCCGTTCCAGAAGGGCTTCCTGGGCGCGGCCTACTCCACCCCCGACGGCCAGTCCGCCACCGTGAGCAACGGCAAGGCGGCCATGGAGCTGATGGGGCAGTGGGCACCCAGCGTGCAGACCTCCTCGGGCAAGGGTCTCGGCGAGGACCTCGGCTTCTTCCCGTTCCCGGCCGTCGAGGGCGGCAAGGGCCAGGCCGGTGACGCGTTCGGGGGCGGCGGCGGGCTCACCGTGGGCGCGGACGCGCCGAAGGAGGCCGTGGACTTCGTCACGTTCATGACCGAGATGGGCAACCACTCCGAGGCCGTCGGGTCCGGCGGCGTGCTGCCGGTGCTCAAGGGCGAGGAGAGCGCGGTCAAGGACCCCAACCTCAAGCAGGTGGCGACGCTGCTGGCCAGTGCCGTCGGCTACCAGCTCTACCTGGACCAGGCATATCCACCGGCCGTCGGCCAGCAGGTCAACGACAGCGTGGCCGAGCTGATCGCCGGGACGAAGACGCCGGAAGAGGTCGGCGCGGACATCACAGAAGTGGCCAAGAGCGAAGGATGACGACACTCACGACTGGGCCGGAGGCGGTCAGGCTTCCGGCCCCGGCCCCTGCCGGCGGGCGCCGGGGCCGCTGGGTGAGCATCGCGCTGTTCCTGCTGCCCGCGCTGGCGCTGTTCCTGCTGCTGGTCGTGGCCCCCATGCTGGTGGCCCTGTACTCCAGCGTCTTCAGGTGGAACGGCTTCGGCGGCCTGCCGACCGACTTCATCGGCCTGGACAACTTCACCCGGCTGTTCACCAGCGAGATCTTCGCCAGGGACCTGTGGCACCTGCTGGTCCTGGTCGTGTTGTCGGTCGGCGTGCAGTTGCCGTTCTCGCTGGCCATCGCCATGCTGCTGAACCAGCGCCTGCGCGGGCGGGCGCTCTACCGGGTGGTGTTCTTCGCGCCGTACGTGCTCAGCGAGGTCATCACGGGCGTGCTGTTCTCGCTGATCCTCTCGCCCGACTCGGGCATGGCGAACCAGGTCCTGTCGGTGTTCGGGCTGGAGTCGGAGTGGCTGGCCAACCCTGACACCGTGATGCCGTCGCTCTTCCTGGTCATGACCTGGAAGTACTTCGGCTTCCACATGATGATCTATCTCGCCGGACGGCAGAGCATCCCGAACGAACTGGTCGAGGCCGCCCAGATCGACGGGGCCACGGCCTGGAAGACGTTCAGGTACGTGACGCTGCCGCTGCTCGGCCCCACGATCCGGATCAGCGTCTTCCTGTCCGTCATCTACACCATCCAGTTGTTCGACCTGGTCTGGATCCTCACCGGCGGCGGCCCCTCCCACGCCTCGGAGACGATGGCCGTCACCATGATGGACTGGGGCTTCAAGCGTTCCCAGGTCGGCTACGCCAGCGCGATCAGCGTGGTGATGTTCGCGCTCAGCCTCGTCTTCGCCCTCGTCTACCAGCGGTTCGTGCTGCGCCGCGACCTGGAGGGCGCGATGACCTCCCAAGGGGGCCGGTGATGAACCACGGGAAGAGGCGGCGGCGCACGACGCTGCCGCTGCACGCGATCGCGCTGGTCGTGGGCGTCTTCATGATCATGCCGGTGTTCTACGCGCTGCTCGGCGGCTTCAAGGAGAACAGCGAGCTGTCCGCCAACCCGTTCGGACTGCCCGAGACGTGGGTGATCGCGAACTACACGGACGTGCTGGGCTCCGGCTCGTTCTGGCGGCAGATGTGGAACAGCATGTTCATCGCGGTGATCACGACCGTGGTGACGGTGGCGCTGTCGGCGCTGGCGGCGTTCGTCTTCGCCAGGTTCGCCTTCCGCGGCAGGGAGCTGTATTTCACGTTGTTCACGGCGGGGCTGATGTTCCCGTTCGCGGTGGCGATCCTGCCCATCTTCGTGTTGCTGCGCACGCTCGGCCTGTTGGACAACCCGCTCGGCGTCATCCTCACGCAGGCCGCCTTCGGCCTGCCGCTGACGATCATCATCCTGCGCGGCTTCTTCCGCGGCATCCCGGGCGAGATCGAGGAGGCGGCCACGATCGACGGGTGCACGCCGTTCGGGTTCTTCTGGCGGATCCTGCTGCCGATGGCCAGGCCCGCCATCGCGACCGTCTCGGTGCTGGCCATCGTGGGGAGCTGGAACAACTTCATGCTGCCCCTGGTGGTGTTCAGCGAGGAGGCGAGCTGGACGCTGCCGCTGGGCATCCAGCAGTTCCAGGGCCAGTACGCCTCCGACACCGCCCGCATCCTGGCCTACCTCGTCCTGGCCATGGTGCCCGCGCTCGGGTTCTACGCCGTCGCGGAACGTCACCTGGTCGGTGGTCTCACCGCCGGTGCGACGAAGGGGTGACCTCATGCCGCACGCTCGGCGACGACCGGGCCGAGCTGGTCTTCGACCGGCTGCTGACCTCGTTCTTCACCGAGCGGGACGCCGCCCTGCCGGCCGGGCTGGGCATGAACTGCGTACGCATCCCGGTCGACTACCTGCGTACGCCGCGAACCCCTGCTCGACCTGCTGGCCGACAACCTGCGGGGGTGACCTGTCGCCGTGATGCTTGCGTAGGTATGCTTCGCCTGTCCTAATTTAGGTAAGCCTTTCCTCAGCAAGCGGGTGTTGAGCGACGATGTTCGCCAGCTATCTCATCGGACTTCGCGAGGGGCTCGAGGCGACGCTCGTCGTCTCGGTCCTCATCGCCTTTCTCGTCAAGAGCGAACGCCGGGACAAGCTGCCCCACGTCTGGACCGGGGTCGGCGCGGCGGTCGCGCTGTCGGTCGGGTTCGGGGCCCTGCTGACGTTCACCGCGGCCCGGCTCGACTTCACCGGGCAGGAGCTGTTCGAGGCGATCACCTCGCTGCTCGCGGTCGTGTTCGTCACCTGGATGATCTTCTGGATGCGCCGGGCCGCCCGCGCGCTCTCCAAGGACCTGCGCGGCAGGCTCTCCGAGGCCCTGGAGCTGGGCTCGGCCGCGGTGGTCGTGATGGCGTTCCTGGCCGTGGCCCGCGAAGGGCTGGAGACCGCGCTGCTGTTCTTCGCCTCCGTGCAGGGCGCCGTCGCCACGGCGGAGCCGCTCATCGGCATCTGCCTGGGGCTGCTCACGGCCGTGCTGATCGGCTGGGGGATCTACCGCAGCGCCGTGCGGATCAACCTGACGCGGTTCTTCACCTGGACCGGGGTGCTGCTGATCCTCGTGGCCGCCGGGATACTCAAGTACGCCGTCCACGACTTCCAGGAGGCCGGCGTGCTGCCCGGCCTCAACACCCTCGCCTTCGACCTCAGCGCCGTCGTGCCCCCCGAGTCCTGGTACGGCACCCTGCTGGCCGGGCTGCTCAACCTCACCCCGCAGCCCAGCGTGGCCGAGATGGTGGCCTGGGCCGCCTACCTCGTGCCCGTACTCCTCCTCTTCCTGCGCCCGCGGCGGCCCAAGCCCGCCGCGGCGCCCGCGTCCTCCGCGGCCTGAACCGGGAGCCATCATGCGCACCGTTTTCCGCCTGTCCACCGGCGTGCCGGTCGTCCTGACGGCGCTGGCGGCGCTGGCCGCCTGCGGGTCGGACACCGCCCCGGCCACCTCCGGCTCCACCGCGCCCGGCAAGGTCGCGGTGGCCGCGACCGACACCGAGTGCAAGGTCGCCGTCACCCAGGTCACCGCGGGCACCACCACCTTCGCCATCACGAACGGCGGCTCCAAGGTCACCGAGTTCTACGTGTACGCGCCGGGCGACCGCGTCATGGCCGAAGTCGAGAACATCGTGCCCGGCCTGACCAGGGAGCTCATCGCCGAACTGCCCGCCGGCGCGTACGAGACCGCGTGCAAGCCCGGCATGGTCGGCAAGGGCATCCGCAACGCGCTCAAGGTGACCGGCGAGCACAAGCCGCTCAACGCCGACGCCCGGCTCGCCGAGGCCACCCGCAGCTACGCGCGCTACGTCAAGTCGCAGACCGACACGCTGCTCGTCAAGACCCAGGAGTTCGTGGACGCGGTCAAGGCGGGCGACCTCGACAAGGGCAAGCGGCTCTACCCGGTGTCGCGTACGTACTGGGAGCGCATCGAGCCGGTCGCGGAGATCTTCGGCGACCTCGACCCGGCCATCGACGGACGCGAGGCCGACCTGGCCGACGGCGAGGAGTGGACCGGTTTCCACCGGATCGAGAAGGACCTGTGGATCCACCGGGACCTCAGCAAGACCGGCCCCGTCGCCGACAAGCTGATCGCCGACGTCAGGACCATCGTGGCCAAGGCCAACGCCACCGAGCTGACCCCGCTGAACCTGGCCAACGGCGCCAAGGAACTGCTCGACGAGGTGGCCACCGGGAAGATCACCGGCGAGGAGGACATCTGGTCGCACACCGACCTGTGGGACTTCGACGCCAACCTCCAGGGGTCCAAGGCCGCGGTCCAGGCGCTCAGGCCGGTGCTGGAGGAACGCTCTCCCGACCTGGTCAAGACGCTGGACGAGAAGTTCGCGGCGGCCGAGTCGGCGCTCGCGGCGCACCAGAAGGGCGACGGCTGGCGGCTGCACAACGAGCTGTCCAAGGCCGAGCTGAGGACGTTGTCCGACGCGATCAACGCGCTGGCCGAGCCGATCAGCGAGATCGCCCCGATCGTGGCGAAGTAGCGGGGAGGCGGGCGCGATGGCGACCGAGCAGGAACCGCCGCCCTCCGGGCGGGTGAGCAGGAGGAAGCTGCTGGGCCTCGGCGCGGCGGGGGCCGCCGTGCTGGGCGCGGGGGCGGTGGCGGCCCGGCCCCTGATGAACGAGCCGCCGCCCGGTGCGGTGGCGCCGGCGAACGAACCGCCTGGGGTCGGCGCGGCGGCGTCGGCGGCGAACGAGCCGCAGGGAGCCCATGCCGCCCCGTACCCCTTCTACGGCGAGCACCAGGCCGGCATCGTCACCCCCGCCCAGGACCGGCTGCACTTCGTGGCCTTCGACGTCACCACGGGCGAGCGGGCCGAGCTGGTGGAGCTGCTCCAGGAGTGGACGGCCGCGGCGGCGCGGCTGACGCAGGGCAGGGAGGCGGGCTCGTTCGGGGCGGTGGGCGGCGCTCCCGAGGCCGCGCCCGACGACACGGGCGAGGCGCTCGGGCTGCCGGCCTCGGGCCTGACGCTGACGGTCGGGTTCGGGACGTCGTTGTTCGACGGACGGTTCGGGCTGTCGGGCAAGCGCCCGGCCGCGATGTCCGATCTACCGAAATTTCCGGGAGAGCAGCTCATTCCGGAAATTTCCGGAGGCGACCTCTGCGTGCAGGCGTGCGCCCACGATCCCCAGGTTGCCGTGCACGCCATCCGCAACCTGGCCAGGATCGGCTTCGGCAAGGTCTCCGTACGGTGGTCGCAGCTCGGCTTCGGCCGTACGTCCTCCACCTCCCGCGCCCAGGCCACCCCGCGCAACCTCATGGGCTTCAAGGACGGCACCAACAACCTCAAGCTCGAAGACGCCGACCTGCTGCGCGAGCAGCTCTGGGCCGGTGCCGGGGACGGCAGCCCGTGGATGACCGGCGGCAGCTACCTGGTCACCAGGAAGATCCGCATGACGATCGAGACCTGGGACCGTACGTCGCTGGCCGAGCAGGAGCAGATCTTCGGCCGGGACAAGGGCGTGGGAGCGCCGCTGGGCAGGAAGGCCGAGTTCGACCCGCTGGACTTCGCGGCCAAGGGACCGGACGGGGAGCCGTACATCAGGGCCGACGCCCACGTACGCCTCGCGCACCCGACCTCCCACGGCAACGCCCACCTGCTGCGCCGCGGCTACAACTTCGTGGACGGCTCCGACGGGCTCGGCCGCCTGGACGCGGGGCTGTTCTTCATCGCCTACCAGCGGGATCCACGTAGGCAGTTCGTACCGGTGCAGATGAGCCTGGCGCGCAAGGACCCGCTCAACGAGTACATCAAACACGTCTCCAGCGGGTTGTTCGCCTGCCCACCCGGCGTACGGGACGCCGGAGACTACTGGGGCCGCACCCTTTTCGAGGGTTAATCCGGAAATGTCAGACCAGCCTCCCCCGTACGCGCTGCCCGATCGACCGACCCGGCAACTCCCATCAGCGGAAGGCGTACGGGGTGGTGCTGGAGTGGCCGGTGCCGTTCGTCGCGCTGACGCCGGTCCACGCGCCCGAGGGTACGTAGGGCGCCCACGCCGACTCCAGCCGGTCGCGTCCGTACCATTCCTGCGGCACGACCACCTCCGCGCCCCCAAGGGGTGCGAACCGCAGTGTGCCCCCGTGCAGGTTGTAGCCCTCGACGAGCACGCCGGGCCGGCCGTTCAGCTCCTTGCGGGAAACCGCGACGATGATCGGCTGCTGCCACCCGGCCGCGATGTCATCGGCCAGCGAGGGCGTGTCGTAGCGGGCCTGGCAGGTGAAGAAGGGCTCCCACCCGTAGGAGATGATCTTCGCGGCGTGCCGCCCCGCCGCCATGACCTGCTGGTCGAGGCGGCTCTTGGTGGTCCGCCCGCGCAGCGGCAGCGGTTCGACCCGGCCGCACTCGCCGGCGGCGGGGGTCGGTTCGAAGCCCTCCGCGTTCACCCACAGCTCCACCCCGTCGGGCACCCCGCGGGCCGCCGCCTCGACGTAGTCGCTCGTGGACCCGTAGTACGCCTGCGTGTTGCTCACGTCCCCCACGACCGGCACCAGCCGGGCGGCCACCTTGGCGTCGGCCTCGTGCGCCCCGTGCACCGGGACCTTGCCCGTGCCTCGCCCGTCCTGGACGGCGATGGCCATGGGCAGCCCGGCCCGGGTGCCCGCGATGTCCGCGAGCCCCTCCTCCATCTCCGACGGCGGGTAGCCGCGCCCCCGGCGACCGTCGATGTAGGGGCTGACGACGATCTTCGTCCCGGGCAGTTCGGCGGCGACCACGGCGTGCTGGGCCGCGTACAACTGGACGATCGGATCCTGGTCGGACCGGGCCCGGACAGCCAGCTCGAACGACTGGTACACGCCGCGGAAGGCTGACAGCGTCCTGAACCGTTCGCGGTAGTCGGCCAGCACCCGCGCGGTGAAGGCGTTGAGCGCGGCGGTGTGCGCGTGGTCGGGCTCCCACGGCTTGCCCTCCCGCTGCGGCGCGGCGGGCAGCCCGGGGAAGACGGTCATCCCGTACGCGCTCGCCTCGCGCATCAGGTTGCCCAGCCCGTCGCCGTCGGTGGAGACGAGCACGAGGTCGTGTACGGGGTCGGCGCAGCCGACGGCCAGCGACAGCCGGTAGAAGACGCGCTCCCCGCTCACCACCCGCCGGTCGATCCCCGGGCAGCGCAACATGCCCTGACCGAACTCCTCGCTGGTCACGTACGTGTAGACCTGCCGGACCCGCTGGCCGGGTAACTCGGCGCACGGCCGCCCGTCGACCAGGCAGTCGGCGAACTCCGGCTCGGCGCGCGTGTCGAACCGCGGCCCGAACGTGATCAGCGTGTCACCGCCGATCGCGTGGACGGCCTCGACCATGCGCTGGGTGACGCACCGGTCGGCGCGCGGGATGACCCAGTAGCCGGTCACCGCGTACGGGGCCAGGACCCTGGTGTCGCGCGACGGGCACTCTGATAACTCGGGGTCGTCGGGGATGACCAGGCCCACCACGAAGGCCACCGCCACGACCAGCCACAGAATCCGGTGCACCCACGCCCCTTCCACGCCACCCCAAGCCTACGCATCCCGGCACCGGCACGGGCCCCCTGACGGCCGCCCCTGGGTGTCGAGGGCGCCCGAACCGCGCTCGCCTCCGTCGCCGCCCCGGGCGCGATGGCGCGGACTTCACGGAGATCAAATCACTCTTTGCAGGCACATTCAGATCATGTTAGAAGGGAGGTAAGCAGAGAGGACCGGGCACAGTGACGGTGATTCTCGACGGCATCTCCGTACGGCAGCGTGGCGAGACCTGGCTCGACGACATTAACCTCGAATTTCCCCGTGGAATGACCACCCTCCTCGGCCCGATGATGGCGGGAAAGACGACGTTGATGCGCGTCGCCGCCGGTTTGCTGGCACCGGATCGCGGGCGGGTGGTGGTCGGCGGGAAAGACGTCACCAGAATTTCGGTGCGGAAACGTTCGGTCGCCTTCGTCTATCAGCAATTCATCAATTATCCGTCGCTCACCGTCTACGAGAACATCGCCTCCCCCCTCCGCCTCGACGCCGCCTACCGGCGCGACGGCGTGGACCGGCGGGTGCGCGAGGTGGCCGAGCTGATGGGCCTGTCGAGGCTGCTCGACCGCAGGCCCGCCGAGTTGTCGGGCGGGCAGCGGCAGCGCACCGCGATCGCCCGCGCCCTGGCCCGCCCGGTCGACGTGCTGCTGCTCGACGAGCCTCTCGCCAACCTCGACTTCAAGCTGCGCGAGCAGTTACGCGCCGACCTGAAGGCCATGTTCGCCGACTCCCCCGGCGTGGTGCTCTACTCCACCGCCGACCCGAACGAGGCGCTGACGTTCGCCGCTCCGACCGTGGTCCTGGGCGAGGGACGGGTGCGGCACACGGGCGACGCCGCCGACATGTACGCCCGCCCGCCGACCTTGACCGTGGCCGCCACGCTCAGCGACCCGCCGCTCAACCTGCTGCCCGGCGTCGTACGCGACGGGCGGATCGAGGTGCTCGGCACGTCGTTCCCTATGCCCCCCGCAGAGGTGCTCGGCACGTCGTCCCCGGCGCCCTCCGCAGAGGTGCTCGGCACCTCGTTCCCGGTACCCCCCGCGGGCGCCGCCGGCCGCGACGTCCTGGTGGGCGTGCGCCCCCACCAGGTGACGATCACCCGCGACCGGCCCGGCGCGCTGGAGCTGCCCGCCGAGATCAGGGTGGCCGAGGTCACCGGCAGCGCGACCTTCCTGCACCTGCTCCTCCAGGACGGCCGCCACCTGGTCGCCCAACTGCCCGGCACCCGCCGCTTCACCCCGGGCGAGACCACGGTCGCCTACGTGGACCCCGCGCACGTCTTCGTCTTCGGCGAGGACGGCGACCGGCTCCCGTCCACCGGCGACCGGCTCCCGTCCACCGGCGCCGCGGAGGTGGACCCGCATGGCTGACATCCGGCTGGAAGGCGTCGGCCACAGCTACGACGGCGGCCGGACGTGGGCGCTCAAGCCGACGACGTGGACGTGGCACAGCTCCCGTGCGTACGCGCTGCTCGGCCCCAGCGGCTGCGGCAAGTCCACGCTCCTGAACATCATCTCCGGCCTGCTCACCCCCACCGTCGGCCGGATCTTCCTCGACGACCGCGACGTCACCGGCGTGCCCACCGCGGGCCGCGAGATCGCGCAGGTCTTCCAGTTCCCTGTCCTGTACGAGGAGATGTCCGTCTACGACAACCTGGCCTTCCCCCTCCGCAACCGCAAGTATCCCAAGGACGAGGTGGACCGGCGCGTCCGCGAGGTCTCCCGGCTGCTCGGCCTCGACCAGGTGCTGCGCCGCAGGTCGCGGCGGCTCGACCCGGGCCGTCAGCAGATCGTCAGCCTGGGCCGCGGGCTGGTCCGCCCGCACGTGGCGGCCGTCCTGCTCGACGAGCCGCTGACCGTGGTGGACCCGGCGCTGAAATGGACGCTGCGCGGCAAGCTCAAGGAGATCCACCGCGACACGGGCCACACGCTGATCTACGTCACCCACGACCAGACGGAGGCGCTGACGTTCGCGGACGAGGTGGTCGTGCTCAACGACGGGGAGATCGTGCAGGCCGGCGAGCCCGCGGAGTTGTTCCTGTCGCCGGCGCACGAGTTCGTCGGCCACTTCATCGGCTCGCCCGGCATGAACGTGCTGCCCGCCGAGATCGTCGGCGACGTCGTCCGTGTCGGACAGGACGACGTGGGCTCGGTCGTGCCAGCCGGCGGCGACGAGGGCGTGCTCCCGCCGGGGCCGGTGCGGATCGGGGTGCGGCCCGAGTTCGTCGGGATCGGCGGCGCGCACGCCTCGCCCGGTGTGCCGGCCCGGGTGACCGGGGTCGACCGGATGGGCGCGTACGACCTGGTCCACACCCTCGTCGGCGGGCACCCGATGGTCGCCAGGACCGAGGCGGGCTCCTCCCACGAGCCGGGAGCGCTCACGTTCCTGCACTTCCCCGCCGAGCGCACGTTCCTGTTCCGGGACGAGGTCAGATGCGGCTCACTCGCGCCCCTGAACGGAAGGGGCCGCCCGTGAGCGAGCAGACCACCGCGACCACAGCCGCCACCACCGAGGTGGCCGACGACGAGCCGCGCGCCGCGCTGAAGCGCAAGGACAACCGGGCCTGGTGGCTGGTGCTGCCGGTGGTCGTCTCGGTGGCGTTCACCGCCGTGATCCCGCTGATGACCGTGGTCAACTTCTCCGTGCAGGACGTCTTCAGCCCCAGCGAACGGGTCTTCGTCGGGCTGGAGTGGTTCCGGTCGATCTCCCGGGATCCGGAGGTGCGCTCGGCGCTGGTCCGCACGCTGCTGTTCTCGGCGCAGGTGCTGCTGCTGGAGATCCCGCTGGGGGTGGCGCTGGCGGCGGTCATGCCGCGCCGCGGCGTGTGGGTGTCGGCGGCGCTGGTGCTGGTCGCGTTACCGCTGCTCATCCCATGGAACGTGGTGGGCACGATCTGGCAGATCTTCGCCCGCGGCGACATCGGGCTGGGCGGCTGGACGGTCAACAACGTGCTGGGGATCAACTTCAACTACACGCTCGACTCGACCGACGCCTGGATCACGGTGCTGGTCATGGACGTGTGGCACTGGACTCCGCTGGTGGCGCTGCTCGCGTACGCGGGGCTGCGGTCGATCCCGGAGCCGTACTTCCAGGCCGCGCAGATCGACGGGGCCTCGGCGTGGGCCACGTTCCGGCACGTCCAGCTCCCCCGGCTGCGCGGGGTGCTGACGATCGCGATCCTGCTCAGGTTCATGGACAGCTTCATGATCTACACCGAGCCGTTCGTGGTGACCGGGGGCGGCCCCGGCAACGCCACCTCGTTCCTCAGCATCCTGCTGTCCAAGATCGCGGTGGGCCAGTTCGACGTGGGGCCGGCGGCGGCGTTCTCGCTGCTCTACTTCCTGATCGTGCAGATCCTCTGCTACGTCTTCTTCACCGTGCTCACCAGGTCGGGGAGGTGAGGTCATGGCGGTGACGGCGGACGGGCACCTCGGCCGGCGGCTCCCCTGGGCGCGTACGGTCTTCTGGCTCTACGTGGCCACGCTCATGCTGCCGCTGCTGTGGATGTTCGGCATGTCGATCCGCCCGAACGAGGACATCCTCGGCAGTTTCTCTCTCATTCCCGAGCGGGTGACGTTCGACAACTACGCCACCTTCTTCACCGACTCCGCGTGGTATTCCAGCTATCTGAACTCCATCGTCTACACCTCGCTGAACGCCGTGATGTCGCTCGTCGTGGCGCTGCCCGCGGCGTACGCGTTCTCGCGTTTCCGGTTCGCCGGGGACAAACACCTGTTCTTCTGGCTGCTGACCAATCGCATGGCCCCGCCGGCGGTGTTCCTGCTGCCGTTCTTCCAGATCTACCAGAGCGTCGGGCTGTTCGACACGCACCTCGGCGTGGCCATCGCGCACATGCTGTTCAACGTGCCGCTCGCGGTCTGGATCCTGGAGGGGTTCATGTCCGGGATTCCCCGCGAGATCGACGAGACCGCGGCCGTCGACGGTTATTCGCTGCCGCGGTTCTTCATCCGGATCTTCCTGCCGATGATCCGGTCCGCGATCGGCGTCACGCTGTTCTTCTGCTTCATGTTCAGTTGGGTCGAGCTGCTGATCGCGCGCACGATCACCTCGGTCGACGCCAAGCCCATCGCCGCCACGATGACCAGGACGGTCAGCGCGGCGGGCGTGGACTGGGGGCTGCTGGCCACGGCGGGAGTGCTCACCATCGTCCCCGGCGCGGTCGTCATCTGGTTCGTACGCAACTACATCGCCAAGGGCTTCGCCCTGGGAAGGGTCTAGCCGATGCTCGAGTGGATGGTCTGGACCGTACCCACGGCCCTGGTCTTCGCCGGGCTGGCCGTGCTCCTGGTCGTCATGGCGATCTGGGGCCGGCTCTCCCCTCCCGTGGCCAGGCGAGGCTTCCTGCGCATCGAGACCGATCGGGGCGATCGGCTCTACATCGGCCTGATCAGTGCCGCCGTCGTGCTGGCCGGCTGGATCGCAATCACCGACCTGTCCATGTGGCTCGCGCTCGGCTGCGCGGTGCTCGTGGCGGTCGTGATCGGCATATGGGGCTAACAGAGGAGGAGCCAAAGCGATGAGGCATCGGGCAGGCAGGTCCCTGGCCGCAGGTCTGGCCGCGCTCGCCCTGGTGGCGGCCGGCTGCACACAGAGCGCGCAGCGCCCGGCGAGCGACTTCAAGGAGGCCGACGGCAGGGCGGCGGCCCAGCGGTGGGTGTCGGAGGAGTTCACGCCGAGCACGCTGAGCAAGGATCAGCAGCTCGCGGAGATGGACTGGTTCATCAAGGCCGCGGCCCCGTACCGGGGCATGCAGATCAACGTGGTCTCCGAGACGATCACCACCCACCAGTACGAGTCACAGCAGCTCGCCAAGGCGTTCACCGAGATCACCGGGGTCCGGATCAAGCACGACCTGATCCAGGAGGGCGACGTCGTCGAGAAGCTCCAGACCCAGATCCAGGGCAACCAGAACATCTACGACGCCTACGTCAACGACTCCGACCTCATCGGTACCCACTCGCGCGGCGACTACGTCGTGCCCCTGTCGGACTACATGGCGGGCGAGGGCAAGAACGTCACCTCGCCCACCCTGGACCTGAACGACTTCATCGGCATCAGCTTCACCACCGGCCCGGACAAGAAGATCTACCAGCTCCCCGACCAGCAGTTCGCCAACCTCTACTGGTTCCGCTACGACTGGTTCACCGACCCGGAGATCAAGAAGCAGTTCAGGGACGCCTACGGCTACGACCTCGGCGTACCGGTCAACTGGGCGGCCTACGAGGACATCGCCGACTTCTTCACCAACAGGGTCAACGGCAACGGCACCGTCGACGGCAAGAAGGTCTACGGCCACATGGACTACGGCCGCAAGGACCCGTCGCTGGGCTGGCGCTTCACCGACGCCTGGCTGTCCATGGCGGGCAACGGCGACCCCGGCATCCCCAACGGCTTGCCGGTGGACGACTGGGGCATCCGCGTGGAGAACTGCCGCCCGGTCGGCTCGTCGGTCACCCGCGGCGGCGACACCAACGGCCCGGCCGCCGTCTACGCGCTCACCAAGTACGTCGACTGGCTGAAGAAGTACGCCCCCCGCGAGGCCGCGGGCATGAACTTCAGCGAGGCCGGCCCGGTCCCCGCGCAAGGCGACGTCGCCCAACAGATCTTCTGGTACACCTCGTTCACGGCCGACATGACCAAGCCCGGCCTGCCGGTCGTCAACGCTGACGGCACACCCAAGTGGCGCATCGCGCCGAGCCCGCACGGCGCGTACTGGAAGACCGGCAACAAGCTGGGCTACCAGGACGCCGGCTCCTGGACGCTGCTCAAGAGCACGCCGCAGGACCGCCGCGCCGCGGCCTGGCTGTACGCGCAGTTCGTCACCTCGAAGACGGTGTCGCTGAAGAAGTCGATCACCGGCCTGACGTTCATCCGCGACTCCGACATCAGGAGCGAGTACTTCTCCGACAACGCGAAGAACTACGGCGGCCTCATCGAGTTCTACGGCTCGCCGGCCCGCAAGCAGTGGACCCCCACCGGGACCAACGTGCCCGACTACCCGAAGCTGGCCCAGCTCTGGTGGCAGAACGTGGCCACCGCCGTGACCGGCGAGACCACCCCGCAACAGTCGATGGACAACCTGGCCAGGCAGCAGGACGACATCCTGTCCCGGCTGGAACGGCTCTCCCGCGAACGCCAGGGCTACGGCGGCCAGTGCGCGCCCAAGCTGAACCCGGAACGCCCGGCCCAGTACTGGTACGACCAGCCGGGCGCCCCCGCACCGAAACTGGCCGACGAACGCGGCAAGCCGGAGACGGTCGACTACGACCAGCTGATCGCCACCTGGAAACAGGGAAACTGAGCCACTGACCGCCGCCCGCGACGAGACGGGCGGCGGCCATCCCATCACGCGCCCGCCCGTCTCGAAGCCGCGCGGCACAGGTCGGCGGGCCCGGCCCGGTCAGCGGACGCGGGTGCCGTTGTCCGTCAGGTGGACGGGGGTGCCGGTGCTGGCGGAGAGGTTGGCCGCGTGGCCGGTCAGTACGCTGCGGATGCCGTCGCGGTAGCCGGCCTGGCGGGCCAGGGGGTCGGTGCCCGGCCCGCGGAAGACGTCGTCGAGCAGCAGCCGGTCGCCGCCGCCGTGCCCACCGGCCCCTGTTTCGATGGGCACCTCCTCCGGCCGGCTCCAGTGCCGGTGCAGCGTGAGCCGCTCCGACGAGCCGGTGGCGTGCTTCCTGGACGCGGCGCTCGGGTCGATGGCGGCGTGTACGGGCGTCCAGTCCCGTTCGACCACGTCCAGCTCCAGCCGCCCGGCCGTGCCGTTGAAGGCCACCCGGTAGCCCTCCCAGGGGGCGTGGGCGTGCAGGGAGTAGGTCATCACGGCGCGGTTGTCGTAGCGGACCATGACCGACATGTTGTCGTCGATGGTGATGCCGTCGCCGAAGACGTCCTGGTCGCGGTGGTAGCCGTCCTCGTGCTCGGCGTCCAGGTAGAGGCGGCTGAGCCGTTCGTCGGCGGAGAGGTCCAGCAGGAACGGGTCCGTGCCCAGCCCGGGGGCGCCGTGCGCGCGCTCGGGCCGGTCGGCCAGGCCGCGCTTCCTGGCGTTCTCGGCGCCGTAGAAGCGCAGGTCGGTCTGGGCGAAGACGAGTTCGGGCGCCGCGCCCAGCCACCAGTTGACCAGGTCGAAGTGGTGGGTGGACTTGTGCACGAGCAGCCCGCCGGAGTTGGCCCGGTCGCGGTGCCAGCGGCGGAAGTAGTCGGCGCCGTGGATGGTGTCGAGCGTCCACTCGAAGTGCACCGACGTCACCTCGCCGATGGCGCCGTCCATGAGCAGGCGGCGTACGGCGGAGTTGCGCGGCGAGTACCGGTAGTTGAAGGTCACGATCAGCTTGCCGGTGCTGCGCTCGGCCGCCTCGGCGATGGCCGCGCAGCCGTCGGCGTCGATCGTGAGCGGCTTCTCCACGACGACGTCGCGACCGGCGTCGAGCGCGGCGCACACGTACGTGGCGTGCGTGGCGTCGACGGTCGTGACGATGACCGCGTCGGCGAGCCCGAGCACCCGGTCGAACTCCTCGGGCGCGAAGCACGGCACCTGCCCGCCGATCCGGTCCGCGTAGTAGTTCATGCGGGTCCGGTTGGTGTCGCACAGGGCGGCGATGGTGCCGGCGTCGCTCCACTCCCCGAGCAGCGCGTCGACGTACATCTGCGCGCGGTGCCCGAGCCCGACGAACGCGTACCTCATGTTTCTCCTCAGCCCGCGATGGAGGCGTTGGCCTCCGTGATGAACTTCTGGGCGGCGTCGTCGGGGGTCATCCGGCCGAACATGACCTCCTCCGAATACCGCGTGAGAATGTCCTCCATGGCGCTGGCGCCCTTCGGCGGGGCGGCGGGCGGGTCGGTCAGCTCGCCCTTGGTCTCGTCGAGGAAGGCCAGCGTCTTCTTGTCCGCCTCGGGCAGCTTGTCGCGTACCGCCGCGAGCACCTTCGAGCTGGCGGGCAGGCCGCGGTCGCTGAGGATGATCTGGCCCGCCTCGGGGTCGTTGATCATGAAGTCGATGAACGCGGCGGCCTCGGCCGCGTGCCCCGTCGTGGACGAGGCGCTGTAGAACATGGCCGGTTGCAGGAACATGCCGCCGCTCGCGGCCCCGCTGAGCTTCGGCATCCGCAGCAGGTCGAGCTGCCCGCCGGACGCCTTGGCGGCGGCGCCGAGCTGGTTGCTCCACCACATGCCCATCGCGCCGGAGTTGGTGCCGAGCAGCGACTGGTCGATGCTGGTCGCGCCGATCTCGGAGCTCTTGGCGGCGTCGGGGGCGCCCTTGGTCCTGATCAGGTTCTGCATGATCGCCCACCATTCCTTGACAGTCTCCGGCGACAGGCCGAGCCTGTTTCCCTCGTAGAACGGCTCGCCCTTCTGCGTGGCGTAGATCTGCAGGTACGCGGGGTTCCAACTGAGCTGGGTGCCGGTGACCTCGCCGCCGCTGCCCGAGGTGATCCGGGCGGCGAGCTCGACGTAGTCGTCCCACGTCCACTGGGTGTCGTCGGGCAGCTCGGCCTTCGACCGCTCGACCAGGGCCGGGTTCACGAGCAGCGAGAAGGCGTTGACCCCGGTGGGGACGGCGAACTGCTTGCCGTCGATGGCGCCGGTGGCCAGCACCTTGGCGTCGAGGTCGGCGGTGTCGACCTTGCCGGCCAGGTCGGCCAGGGTGCCGCGGTCGGCGTACTCGCGCAGGCCGCGGATCTCCAGGCTGATGACGTCCGGCGCGTCGCTGCCGGCGACCTTGGTGGACAGCGTCTCGTAGTAGCTGGCCCAGTCGGAGAACTCGCCCTCGACGTCGACGCCCGGGTTCTTGGCCTCGAACTTCTTGATCGCCTCCTCGGTCATCTTCTGCCTGGCGTCGCTGCCCCAGTAGGCGAAGCGCAGTTTGACCGTCCCGTCGGCGCCCTCGCCGCCGCCCGCGCCGCCGCAGGCCGCGGTGACCACCAGCACCGTGGTGGCGAGCAGGGTCGCCGACCACGTCTTCTTGCCAGAGCTCACGGCTCTACCTCCTTGGATGTTCTGCTCTGTTGGGGGGTGGAGGAGCTACTTCAGGCCCGTGGTCGCCACACCACGGATCAGGTACTTCTGGCCGGCCAGGAAGAACCCGAAGATGGGGCCGAGCGCGACGATCGACATGGCGAACATCGGGCCCCACGACGAGTCGCTGCTCGCGTCCAGGAAGGTACGCAGCGCCACGGTCACGGTGAAGTTGTCGGGATTGTTGAGGTAAAGGAGCTGGCTGAGGAAGTCGTTCCAGGTCCAGATGAACGTGAAGATCGCGGTCGTGGCCAGCGCCGGCAGGCACAGCGGCATGACGACCCTGACGAAGATGCGCCAGTAGCCGGCCCCGTCGATCTCGGCCGCCTCGTCCAGCTCCCGCGGCAGCGTACGGATGAACTGCACCATGAGGAAGACGAAGAACGCGTCGGTGGCCAGCACCTTGGGCATGACCAGCGGCCAGATCGTGTTGATCAGGTCGAGTTCGGAGAACATGATGTACTGCGGCACGATCGTCACGTGGTGCGGCAGCATGATCGTGCCCAGCATGATCGCGAACCACAGCCGCTTCAGCGGGAAGTCCAGCCGGGCGAACGCGTACGCGGCCAGCGAGCAGGCCACCAGGTTGGCCACCACCGACAGGCCGGTGACCACCGCGGAGTTCCACAGGTAGTAGCCGAAGGGGTGCTTGAGCGCGTACCAGCCCTCGGTGTAGTTCTCCAGCGTGACCTCCCCGGGCCACAGACCGGGCTGCCGGAAGATCAGCTCCTCCGGCTTCAGCGAGCTGGAGATCATCCAGAGCAGCGGGTAGAGCATGACCAGGCCGAAGCCGATCAGCAGGACGTGCCTGACCACGCGCCCGCCCCTGAGCGGGCGGAACAGCGCCGGGATCGGCCTACTTCGTGTCGCCATAGAAGACCCAATACTTGGAAGCGAGGAAGTTCACCCCGGTCAGCCCGGCGATGATCAGCAGCAGGACCCACGCCATCGCGGCGGCGTAGCCCATGTCGTAGTTCTTGAACCCCTGCAGGTAGAGGTAGAGCGTGTAGAACAGCGTGGAGTCGGCGGGGCCGCCCTTGCCGCCGCTGACGATGAACGCCTGCGTGAACGACTGGAACGACTTGATGAGCTCCAGCACCAGGTTGAAGAAGATGATCGGCGTGAGCAGCGGCACCGTGATCGACCTGAACTGGCGCAGCGGCCCGGCCCCGTCGACCGCGGCGGCCTCGTAGTAGCTGGCGGGGATCTGGCGGAGCCCGGCCAGGAAGATGATCATCGGGGCGCCGAACGTCCACACGTGCAGGAGGATCAGCGTGCCGAGCGCGGTGTCCGGATCGCCCACCCAGCCGGGGCCCTGGATGCCGAAGACCGACAGCACCGCGTTCACCAGGCCGTCCGCGCCGAAGACCTTGCGCCACAGGATCGCGATCGCGACGCTGCCGCCCAGCAGGGAGGGCAGGTAGAAGATCGAGCGGTAGATCGACAGGCCGCGCAGCCCCCGGTCGAGCACCAGGGCCAGCGCGAGCGCGAAGGCCAGTTGCAGCGGCACCGAGACGACCACGTAGACCGTGGTCACCTTCAGCGACGACAGGAACCTCGAGTCCTCGGTGAACATCCTGACGTAGTTGTCGAACCCGACCCACCTGGCCTCCTCCAGGAGGCTGTAGTCGGTGAACGACAGGTAGAGCGAGGCCACGATCGGGCCGATCGTGATGACGAGCAGACCGGCGAACCAGGGAGCCAGGAAGAGGTACGCCGCCCGCGCCTCCCGGCGCGATCGTCTCGTGGCGCGGGGACCGCCGCGTACGGGCCGGCCGGGCACCGCGCGCCGGGGTTTCACCGCCACCGAAACTTCAGCCATCACGGACCCTCCGGCGAGAAGTGAACGGATAGCGCTTTCCTATAGCTGACAGTGAAGTTGCGTCAACCCTTTGCAGGCGTTACATCGCTGTTATCGATATATCGCCACAGCATTATCCCAGCTAACACGCTTGATCGCTCGATACGTCGGATGAATAAAACTGCGCTTCAGTACAACCGTTTGCAGATGCGACCACTAGCGTGGAGCGGCGGTGGAGTCCCTGATGACCAGGCGGGTCTCCAGCGAAGTGGTGGCGCTCACCCCTTGGATGAGCAGATCGACCGCCAGGCGACCCGCCGCGGCCGTGGGCATGGCGACCGTGGTGAGCTTGGGGCGGCTCAGCCGGCCGGGGACGATGTCGTCGATCCCCACCACGCTGACGTCCTGCGGCACGCTCAGCCCCAGCTCGCCCAGGCCCTCGATGAGACCGATGGCCACCAGGTCGTTGTAGGCCAGCACGCCGGTCGCACCCGAGTCGCGCACCCGGGCCGCCGCCGCGTGGCCGCCGCGCTCGGTGGGCGCGTTGGGGCCGACGACCACGACCTCGACGCCGGGCACCTGGCCGGCGGCCGTACGGATCTCGTCGCTCGTCCACGAGCCCGCGGGCCCCGACACCAGCGCGACGCGCGTGTGCCCGAGCCCGGCCAGGTGCTCGACCGCGAGCCCGGCCCCGTGGCCGACGTCCATCAGCACGGTGGGCACGCCGCGCAGCCGCCGGTTGACCACCACGACCGGCACCCGCTCGGCCAGCCGCTCCAGCGTCCTGCCCGACGAGCGCGGGCTGCACAGCACCAGGCCGTCCACCTGCTTGGAGAACGCCAGCGCCAACTCCTCCTCCGCGGCCGGCTCCTCGTCGGTGTCGGCCACGAAGAGGTGGTAGTCGCGCTGCCTGGCCGCCGCGTGCGCGGCCTTGATCAACGGCGGGAAGAACGGGTTGGCGAGGTCGGCCACGATCAGCCCGAGGTTGTGGGTGCGCCCGGTGGTGAGCGCCCTGGCCGCCCGGTTGGGCCGGTAGCCCAGCTCCTCGGCCACGCTCAGCACCCTCGTGCGGGTGGCGGCGTTGACCAGGTGCGGGGCGGAGAACGTCCGGGACACCGTGGACACGTGCACGCCCGACGCCCTGGCCACATCGCGAATCGTCACCGTCACGATCATCCAGCCTATCGCAACCGCTTGCATGACGGTTTTCGAGCAGGAAACCGGCTCCTGGCCGGATCGGCACAAGGAAGCCCCAGCTAGACGCCGGGCTATCGCGACGTCGACGGCAGGTGCCGAAATCACCTCTTGACGCTTCGCCTCTTCTGAGACATAGGTTTGATGCAACTGTTTGCAATCTTGAAGGAGCCCTCCACGGTGAGCAGAGTCCTCGTCACCGGAAGCGCGGGACGCCTCGGCCGCAGCGTGGTCAGCACGCTCGCGGCGGCCGGGCACGAGGTCATCGGCGTCGACCGCGCCCCAGGCACACCGGCGGAGGCCGCCGCGACGGCACCGGCCGACCTCACCGACACCGGCGAGGCGTTCGAGGTGATCGCCAGGTTCCGGCCCGAGTCGGTGATCCATCTGGCCGCGATCGCGACCCCGTTCAGCCTCCAGGAGTCGGTCATCTTCAAGGTCAACACGCGGCTCGCGTTCAACGTGTGCGAGGCGGCGGTGGCCCTGGGCGTGGCGGGGGTGGTGGTGGCCAGCAGCCCCACCGTCTTGGGGTACGGCGCCCCCGGCGGCTGGTTACCGGCGTACCTGCCGATCGACGAGGAGCACCCGCTGCGCCCCTGGAACGCCTACAACCTGTCCAAGGCGACCGCCGAGCAGACGATGCGGGCGTTCGCCGTGGCGGGGCGCACGAGGCTGGCCGCGGTACGGCCGTGCTTCGTGATCCCGCCGGAGGAGTGGGCGGGCGCGCCCACGCAGACCGGCCACACCGTACGCGATCGGCTGGACCGGCCGGAGCTGGGCGGGGTGTCGCTGTTCAACTACATCGACTCCCGCGACGCCGCCGAGATGATCGCCGTGCTCACCGAGGCGCTGCCCGAGCTGCCGAACGGCGAGGTCTTCTTCGCCGGCGCGGCCGACGCGCTGGCCCGCAAGCCGCTTGCCGACCTGCTGCCCCAGGTCGTGCCCGGCACCGAGGCCCTCGCCTCCGGGCTCACCGGCACCACCCCCGCCTTCTCCGTCGCCAAGGCCGGCAGACTGCTCGGCTGGCGGCCGAAGCGCACCTGGCGTACCGAGCTGAAGGACGTGACCGCGTGAGGGCGGGCGGCTCGCCGGTCGCGGGCCTGCGTACGGAGCTGCGTACGGTGCCGCTGCCGCGCCCCTGGGGCGAGGACGTGCCCGCCAACCACGTGATCGTCACCCACGTCACGCTGGAGGACGGGCGCACCGGCACCGGGTTCGCGTGGACGCCGCAGATCGGCGCGCACGCCGTCAAGGCGCTGCTCGACCATGACCTGCGCGCGGCCCTGGCCGGGCTGCCCGCCCATCCCGAGGTGGTGTGGGACCGGCTGTGGCGGCACCTGCGCGAGGCAGGGCCCGGCGGGATCACCACGATCGCGCTGGCCGGCGTCGACCTGGCGCTGTGGGACCTGCGCTGCGGCGGCGACGCCCTGACCGACGTCCTGGGACGGCGGCGCGACGAGGTGCCCGTCTACGGCAGCGGCGTCAACCTGCACTACCCGCTGGACGAGCTGGTCGGGCAGGCCCGGCGCTGGGTGGCGGCCGGACACCGGGGCGTCAAGATCAAGGTGGGCCGCCCCGACCTGGCCGAGGACGTCACCAGGGTCGCGGCCGTACGCGAGGTGATCGGCCCCGACCGGCTGCTGATGCTCGACGCCAACCAGCGCTGGGACCTGCACCGGGCCCGCCGGGCGCTGGCCGCGCTGCGGGAGTTCGGCCCGCACTGGATCGAGGAGCCGCTGCCGGCCGACGACGTGGCCGGGCACGTGGAGCTGCGCCGCTCCGTCGACGTGCCGGTCGCGGTGGGCGAGAACGTCTACACCGCCTACGGCTTCCGCGACCTGCTGGCGGCGGGGGCCTGCGACGTGGTGCAGCCGAACGTGGTGCGGGTGGGCGGGATCACGCCGTTCCTGCGGATCGCGGAGCTGGCCAGGACGTACGGCGTACCGGTCCATCCGCACCTGCTGAGGGAGGTGTCGGGGCAACTGGCCCTGTGCCTGCCGCTGCCGGGCATGGTGGAGGACGTGGAGGACGCCTCCTTCGCCCGGCTGGGCCTGCTGGCCGAGCCGTACCCGGTGGAGGTCTCCGACGGCGTGCTGCGCGCGGGCGGGCACGCCGGGCTCGGGCTGAGGTGGGCGTGATGGCGCCGGTGAAGGTCGTCCTGGCCGGGGCCGAGGGGCACGGCCGCCACCACCTGGACGTCCTGCGCGGGCTGGCCGGGCGTGGCGTGGTCGAGCTGGCCGGGATCTGCGACCTGCGGCCGGTGGAGGTGGACTTCGCCGCGCCCGCGCAGTCGCCGGACCTGGCCGGGCTGATCGGGAAGACCGGCGCGCGGCTCACGATCGTCAGCACACCGATCAACACGCACGCCGACCTGGCCGTGGCCGCGCTGCGCGCCGGTTCGCACGTGCTGCTGGAGAAGCCGCCCGCGCCCAGCCTGCGGGAGCAGCGCAGGATCGCCGCCGCGGTGGCGGAGACCGGGCTGGCCTGCCAGGTCGGCTTCCAGTCGCTGGGCTCGGCGGCCGTCCCCGCGCTGCGGCGGCTGATCGCGGACGGCACGCTCGGCCGGGTACGCGGCATCGGCGGCGCGGGCGCCTGGGACCGGAGCCCGGCGTACTTCACCCGCTCCCCGTGGGCGGGCAGGCGGCGGCTGGACGGCGTGGACGTGATGGACGGCGCCCTGACCAACCCGTTCGCGCACGCCGTCGCGACCGCGCTCGCGCTGGCCGACGGGCCGATCGAGGAGATCGAGACCGAGCTGTACCACGCCCATCCGATCGAGTCGGACGACACGTCCTGCGTACGGATCCGGCTCGGCGGCGGGCAGGTGATCACGATCGCGGTGACGTTGTGCGCGCCCGAGCGGAGCCCGCGGCATGAGCCGTACCTGGTGGTGCACGGCGACCGGGGCCGGGCCACGCTCGGTTACACCCGCGACCGGCTCGAGGTGCAGCTCGCGGGCGGGCCGGTCACGACGACCGTGCACGAGCGCGCGGGGCTGCTGGAGAACCTCGTCGACCACGTACGCACGGGCACCGACCTGCTGGCGCCGCTCGCGGCCACCGAGCGGTTCACCCAGGTGGTGGACGCGGTGCGGCTGGCCCATGAACCGGTGCCGATCCCCGAGCACCACCAGCTCCTGCGGCGGGACGCGGCGGGCGAGGTCGTGAGCCGGGTGCTGCCGGGGGTGGTCGAGCTGACCGACCGCTGCGCGGCGGAGCTGGCGCTCTACTCCGAGCTGGGCGCCCCGTGGGCCCGACGGCCCCGCCGCGCCCTCCTCGTCGAGGGTGGCCACCGCTACGATCGGTGAAATCGCTCTCCTGAAGGAGAACCACCGGCATGGCCATCGACTTCACCCTCGCCCCCGAGCACGAGGAGATCCGCGAACGGGTCCGCGCCTTCATCCGGGACACGGTCGTCCCCGCCATGGAGGACCTGGCGGAGGGCGATCGCGACGCCTACCTCCGTACGATCTTCCACCTGCGCTCCCTCGCCAGGGCGCAGGGCCTGTGGCTGCCCCACATGCCGAAGGAGTGGGGCGGCATGGGCCTGGGACACGTGGAGCTGGCCATGGTGCAGTCGGAGGCGGCCAAGACGCGCATCGGCCCGTGGGTGCTCAACTGCCAGGCCCCCGACGAGGGCAACATGCACACCTTGCTGCACTGGGCGACGGACGAGCAGAAGGAGAAGTACCTGCGGCCGCTGCTCGACGGCACGCAGATGTCCTGCTTCGCCATGACCGAGCCGGAGGTGGCCGGCTCCGACCCCACCCTCATCCGTACGGAGGCGGTCCAGGACGGCGACGAGTGGGTCATCAACGGGCACAAGTGGTTCATCTCCAACGCCCGCCGGGCGAGCTTCGCCATCCTCATCGCCCGGACGGAGCAGGACGTGCCCGAGGGCTCACGGGGCGCCAACACCGCCTTCCTCGTCGACCTGCCCGCCCCCGGGTGGAACGACGTACGCGAGGTGGCGACCATGCACGGCTCCACCGGCCACAGCGAGATCGTCATCGAGGACCTGCGGGTGCCGGACAGCGCCGTGCTCGGGGGCCGCGGCAACGGCCACCGGCTGGGGCAGTACCGCCTCGGCCCGGCCCGGCTGGCCCACTGCATGCGCTGGATCTCACAGGCGGAGACGGCCCTGGACATGATGGTCGACCGCGCGCTCAAGCGCTACAGCCACGGCTCGCTGCTGGCCGAGAAGCAGGGCATCCAGTGGCTGATCGCCGACTCGGCCATGGAGCTGTACCAGTGCAAGCTGATGGTGCTGCACGCCGCCTCCAAGATCGACCGGGGCGAGGACTTCCGTACGGAGGTGTCGATGGCCAAGCACTTCGTGGCCAACAGCCTCAACCGCATCGTGGACCGCGCCATCCAGGTGCACGGGGCACTCGGCTACTCGACGGACACGCCGCTGGCGAGCATGTTCCAGCACGCCCGCTGGGCCCGCTTCGCGGACGGCGCCGACGAGATCCACCAGATGCGCATCGCGGAACGTACGATCGCCGCCTACCGGGCGACCGGCAGCACCAGTTCCGCCACCGGCGGCCTTCCCCTGTAGAACTGACGAACGGCGCCATTCGCGGAGGGGTCC
>NZ_BAAAZP010000078.1:40893-72361 GCF_039536965.1 Nonomuraea antimicrobica
TCCGTGCGACCTTCCACGCCTTCGTGATGGTCTGGTCGATCGAGTTGCCCGCGCCGTCGGTGGCCTGGACCCGCAGGGTCACGTGGTCACCGTTGCGGGGCGCCTTGGCCTCGAACTCGGCCGTCTTGCCGCTGCCGACCTTGCGGCTGCCCAGGTCGGTCCACGTGGCCCCGTCGTCGCCGCTGACCCAGGCGCGCACGGTGAACCTGCCCGATCCGACGTATCCGGGCTGGTAGCCGGTGAGCAGGTCGATCGAGTACTCCGAGCCGGCCCTGACCGAGTTGTCCGCGTCGAGGCCCACGTCGTAGCGGACGTCGACCATGGGCAGGATCTCGCCGTACTGGTTGTCGGCCGACTCCCCGGTGTCGAGGCGGGCGGCGAACTCCCACGCCGTACGGCTCGACGTGGACAGCGGCCTGAGCGACTGCTTCGTGTCCAGCTCCACCCGGTACCGGCCGGGCGTCGCCGGTTGCACGTCGCAACTGGCGAGCTGCGCCCGCTCGCAGAGCACCTTGCCGTCCTTCAGGTACCGCAGGCTCAGCTCCGGCCACTGAGTCAGGTAGTGGTAGCCGTTGCCGACCCGGAGCGGGAACAGGTTGAGCGCGATGGTGCCGGACCCCGACCATTGGTTCGCCTGCGCGGTCAGGCTCGGCCCAGGGCCCGTCGGCCCGGGCGCGATCGGCGCGGAGAAGTAGTCCTCGCTGACGCGGTCACCGGCCGCGTGATCACGCGTGCTCTCCTCGTAGAGCCCGTTCGTCTGGCTGACGAACTGCCAGCGCGTGCCCGGCGTGACGTACTCGGTACGGGTGAACGGCGCCTGGACCTTGGTGCGGCTCTTGATCACATTGTTGGGGGCGATGCCGTCGACGTGGTACACCGTGCCGGGGGTGTCCGCGCTGTACCGGGCCGTGATCGTGGCCAGCTCCTTCGGCCCGGTCTCGAAGACGGTGTCCGTCGGCATCTTGTCCCTGACGGTGTACGACAGGTCGTACAGGAAGTCGGAGACCGGGTCACCACCGGTGCTCACGGTGGTCCGGCCCTTGGCGGCGGCCGCGGCCAGTCGCTCGCCGTCCGCGTGGGTGAGCACCGCCACCGGCACCGTGGTCGGGTTGTCCACATGGCGGCGGGCCGGGCCGGCGTCGGCCACCGCGACCAGCACGCCGGCCGCGCCCGCCGCCGCGGCGTCGGCCGTCACCTGGTCGAGCGGCGTCACAACTCCCCAGTCATCGATGAACAGGGTCTCGTCGACCAGCGCCAGCTTGCCCTTGACTCCCGCCGCGGCCAGCTCCGCCGGGCTGCCCTTGCCCGCGTCCACCACCTCGTACGACCCGGGCGACCGGAACGTGGGCGTGCACCGCAGGACGACGTAGCAGGCGTTGGCGTACTCCTTCGGGTAGGCGGGGCGCAGGTCGGGCTCCCGCGAGCCGATGATCTTCATGGTCAGGGCGGGCGCGACCAACTGCGTGCCGAATCCCATCATGAAGGTGCCGGTCGTGGCCGTGGTCGTGCCGGGCAGCACGTAGACCTGGGCCGGGCTGGCGTTGCCGTGGAAGTTCTGTCCGATGACGCCGATGTCGTTGCCGGGGGTGCCGACGCGCCGGTCCCAGCGCACGCCCATCCGGTCGACCGGCTCCGTCGGCTGCCGGGTGGGGTAGCTCACCGGCTGGGCCTTCCGTGCGTCGAAGACCAGCTCCCGTGGACGGTCCATGAGCAGCTCAGGCTCCCCGGCGATGGTCTCCGCCAGCTTGGAGTACGGCTCCTCGGCGGTCCAGTCGGAGATGTTGGTCATCAGCGCGTACCGGTGGCCGCGCGCCAGCATCGGCTCGGAACCGAGCCCGAGGAAGTACGCCTCGCCCTGGTCGTACAGGCCGAGCCAGTCCTGGCCGGTCTCCAGGTCCATCAGGCTCAGCAGCGAGCAGCACGTGGTGTGCGCCGGAGCGCCGGTGCGGTCGATGCCGCTGACCTTCAGGCTGACCCGCTCGACGTCCTTGGTCCAGCCCAGCGTGGTACGCACCACCGTCTCGCCGTGCCGCGCCTCCAGGAACCCGTAGTACGCCCCCAGCTCCAGGCCCGCCGGGTCGACCGTGACCGTCACCGTGGCGGTGCCGCCGGCCGGGACGTCCACCTGCGACGGGGTCACCGTGACCGCGTCGCCGGGCGTGACCGGCGTCGCCTTGCCCATCCTGGCGTCCATCCTGGACAGTGTGAGGCCCAGGGTGGCGCGCACCGCCTCGGCACCGGTGTTGCTCAGGGTCACCGTCCCGGTGACCTTCTCGTGCGGAGGCTTGATCATGCCCAGGTTCAGGGTGCCGGTCGCGGTCAGGCCGCCGGCCGTAGCCTGAGCCAGGTCCATCATGCCGCCGCCCTCACGGGTGACCTCACCCTCCTTGCCCGGGTTTGCGGTGCTGACCAGCGCGTCACGGAGCTGGGCGCGGCTCCAGTCCGGGTGCTGCTGCGCCACCAGCGCGGCACCGCCGGCCACGTGCGGCGCGGCCATCGAGGTGCCCGACATCGACTGGTACTGCTCGTCGCCGACGTCGCCGCCGAGCACCGAACCGGCCGCCCTGGCGGCGGCGATGTCCGCCCCCGGCGCGGTGATCTCCGGCTTCACCGCGTTGTCGCCCAGCCGCGGGCCCCAACTGGAGAAGTAGCTGCGGTCGTAGGGGGCGGTCTTGTCCACGCTTCCCACGGTCAGCGCCTGGTCCGCGCTGCCCGGGCTGCCGACCCAGTACGGCGAGTTGGCGTCGCCGTCGTTGCCCGCCGAGACGACGAACAACGCGCCGGTGTCCGCTGAGATCCGGTTGACCGCCTGCGACAGCGGGTCGCTCCCGTCGCTCGGCATGCCGCCCAGGCTCATGTTGATCACTTTGGCGCCCTGGCCGGCCGCCCACTCCATCCCGGCGATGATGTCGGAATTGGTGCCGTAGCCTCCGGCGTCGAGCACCTTCGCGACCACCAAGTCGGCATCCGGCGCCACACCCCGATACTTGCCGTCGGACGCCGCGCCGGACCCGGCCGCGATCGACGCCACGTGCGTGCCGTGCCCGTTGTCGTCCGTCGCCGAGGCGGTGCCGGGCACGAAGCTCTGCGACGCGGCGATCCGGCCGGTGAAGTCCGGGTGGTTCTGGTCGATGCCGGTGTCCACCACACCGATCTTCACGCCCTTGCCGGTCAGCCCCGCCGACCAGGCGGCCGGTGCGCCGACCGCGGGCACGCTCACGTCCAGCGACGCCTTCACCCGGCCGTCCAGCCAGATCTTCTTCGTGCCCGCGCCCGTGAGCGCGGTGAACGCGTCGGCCGTCTTGCTCTTGTCGACCGCCAGCGCCTGGCCCTTGACGCTGGACAGCGTCCGCTTGCGGGCCGTTCCCTTCGGCGCGACGGGCACCGCCGCCCGCGCCTGCGTGTCGGTGTAGGTGGCGATGACCGGCAGTTGCTTGGTTCGCGCGTCGTCGTAGCCGTACTCGGCGAGCCTGGTCAGGTTGAACAGCTCGCGGTCCAGCTTGCCCGCGGCGATCTGGCGGACCGTCTCGCCGGTGAGCGCGTAGAGGTCTCCGGACAGGTACTGGAAGGTGATGTCGCCCACGGGGGCGACATCGCGGACGACGTCACCGGTCGCGCTGCCGTCGGGCGCGGTCCGCAGCCGCACCACATCACCGGTCAGCAGCGTGAACGTCTTCTCCTCCGGCGGCTTGGCAGCGGCCTGCCCGGCGGAGGGTGAGGTCGGCGTGGCGGCGGGACTGGCCTTGCCTGCGGACGGCGACGACGGTGTGGCGGTGGGCGGGGCGGCAGCCACGGCGGGCCCGGCCACCCCTGCCAGCCCGGCCGTCAACGCGCCCGCTAACAGCGCGGACGTACCTGCACGAAACAAGCGCATGGGGGAACCTTTCGGGACTTTTCCTGAAGTGCAGAGAGGGAGACCGGTCCTCAGAGCCGGTGTGAGACCGCTCCTCGGAGTCGGCTCATGAGGCAGATCACAGCGGCACCCACCCGTCCTCGTCCGGTTCGACGGGGTCGGCGTCGGGGGGTTCGGGTGGTGTCACAGCCTCCGGCTCCGTTGACGGACGCTGCTCGTACGGGTCGCGCTCGGTCGGTACGATCTCGTCGTCCGGCGCTGATGGGTCGGCTGCCGATGTCCTGGTCTCTTCCACACCGCCACGATCGGGCAGCGGGCGAACCGCTAGCTATTAGGGAAACCCTCCATCTTTGCCCGCCGCACTGGGGGAACCCTCCACTCGAAGGCCCGACCCCTGGCTCACTCGCCGGAGACGGTGTCCGCCGGTGGGGCGGTGATCGGGTGCGTGGCTCCCCACTCCAGGAAGCGGAGGTCGAGCTGCATGGACAAGCCGCTCACCGGCTCCGGAACGACGCTGACCATCTCGCCAGACGTCTGGAGACGGCGCGGCAGTCCGTCGGATCCGATCCACAGTGACCACGGGTTCGGCACGTCCGGCATCAGGGCGGCGGGGACGACGTTCATGGGGTAGGAGATCAGCTTCTTGCCCGCGGCCTGGTTGATCCGGTTGCTGGTGATGGCGCCCTGGTGGCGTACGGTCTCGACGCCGTCCATGCGATCACCCGGCGCCGTCGTGCCGGCGGTGGCGAGCAGGGCCTCGGCGACGCCGGGGTGGAGCACGTCGACGAGGCCGCCCAGGTACGAGGCGTACATGGAGAGCGCGTCTCCCGCATCGCGCTCCGACATGAGCCATGGCCTTTGAGGCGGTCCTCCCGCCACGGAGCTGTTGACGTAGGTGCGTCCGCCGACCTCGATCTGGTGCCGGGTCATGCTCTGGCCCGACCCGCTGACCTGCATGAAGAGGTCGGAGTCGGTCACGCCGGACACACTCAGCCGTACCACTCCCCGCTGCCGGTACGTGGTCCCGCCAGGGTCGTCGTCCGCCCGGACGATCAGCTCGGCGTCCACCCGTACCGTCGAATGCCGGGCGAACTCGCGTGCCAGAGCGGTGGCGGGGTCTGTGGCGACGGTGGACGGATCGGTACAGGCGGCGACAGCGGCGAGCAGGGCTGCCGTGGCGACCGCCGCGATGAGGAATTTGGTCATTCCGGTTTCTCCAGCTTCCCAAGGACTCCTACTCGGTAGGACTCGTCGGGCGGTCACGGACCGGTGCCAGATCACTCACGCTCACGCATCCAGCGCCCCTGGCCCGTCACGTCAGGAGGGCTCGCCGTCCTTGGTCGTCGCGCGCCCCAGCAGGTGGACGAGCTCCCTGCGCGAGCGGGCCTGGAGCTTGCGCATCACCGCGACCAGATGCTTCTCCACGGTCTTCGTCGAGACGAACAGCGCCTGCGCGATCTCCTTGTTGGTCCGCCCGCCGGCGGCCAGCTCCGCCACCTGACGCTCGCGGGGGGACAGCTCCGCGCCGTAACCCTGACGCCCGCCCCGATGACGGGCCGGGAGCGCGACCCCGTGCCACCGGGCGACGCCGGCCGCCCTCCCGTGGTCCCACGATGCGCCGAGCCGCTCGTAGACGGCCACGGCTTCGCGCAGCGCGGAGCCGCCCCGCGAGTCGCCGCCCTCCAGCAGCAGACCGGCCGCGCGTTCGTGCGCCCTGGCCATCTCGTACGGTGCGGACGCGTTCCGGTAATCCACGGCTGCCGCGAGAACGTCGTCGGCGTCGCCGTCCAGCACGCCCCGGGCGTAGCGCAGGGCGGCGGAAGCGAGCGGCACGTCCAGGTCGCGCAGCTCGCGCTCCACCCACTCGGTGAACCGCCGCGCCTCACCGTGCTCACCGGCCGCCATCCACACCTCGACGGCCGACGGCAGAGCCCAGCCGATCGAGGGCCAGCAGCCCCATTTGTCGAGTTCGTCCAGCAGCAGCCGGACGCACTGGAGCGCGCCCCGCGTGTCGCCACGGGCCAGCGCGACCCGGGCCCAGCCTCCGGCCGCCGCCGGCACGGCCTCGTACGCGCCGATCTCCACTGCCAGCTCGGTGACCCGCCGCAGCCGCTCCTCCGCCTGGTCCACCGCACCGTACGCCAGGTCGAGGCTGCCGCCGGCCAGTTCGACGTCCATACGGCTGGGCGCGTAGTGGGCGACGTCGGCGAGGAGGTCGTCGACCTCGCCGCGCAAGCCGTCCCAGTTACCGCGGCAGTACCGCGCCAGCGCGAGCCCGCTGCGGAGCATGACCTCCAGCCGCCGGTTCTGCTGCACGGCCGAGGCGCGCAGCCCGCTGGTGAGCATCGATTCGGCCACGTCGAAATGGCCCGCGTAACAGGCGGAGACACCGACCGAGTAATGGGCGTTGGCCTCGCGACGCTGCTGAGGGGAGCCGCCGGTGATCTTCAGCATGCGATCGGCCACGTCGCGCCACGCCGGATCCCCGATATCCAGGAAGACGGAACCGGCCTTGCCCAGCACGAACACCTCAAGCAGACGGTCGTCTACCTCGTCGACCACTTCGAGTGCCCGGCTCAGCCACTGCACGTTCTCGCGGATCGGCTCGTCCGGGGAAGGCGTGACGCCCAGGCCCACCAGCGCCCAAGCCCGCAGGTCGGGACGGTCCTGCAACTCGCCGACCGCGGCTCTGAAAAGCTCCCGCTGCCTGGCCGGGTCCTGCCCCGCCTGACCCAGGGCCACCGCCACCAGGAACCGCAGCTCTCCACGCACCGGTCCGGCCAGGTCGTCGTCCAGAACGCGGTCCAGCAGCGCGATGACCTCCCGCGCGCGAAGCGTGTCCAGGGCGGCCCAGCCGAGCTTGACCGCGACCCGGCCCCGCCGCTCGCCCGTCGTCGGCGCATGTCGTACGACCTCAGCGAGCAGACGGACGGCCTCGTCCTCGTGCCCCAGCGCGACGGCCTGCCCGGCCGCCTGTTCCGCGGCCACGGCCCACTCGTCGAGGCGGCCCGCCTGCCTGAGGTGATGGGCCACCTGACCGAGTGGTACGGGGTCGAGGGCCCGCAACGCGTCGGCCGCCCGGCCGTGCAGCTCACGGCGGCGGGGACCGCTCAGCGTCTCGTAGACCGCCTGGGCCGACAGCCCGTGCCGGAACCCGAAGGCTTCGCCGTCCTCGGTCAGCAGCCCGGAGCCGACGGCCTCCTCCAGCCCCTCGATCCCGCCCGCGTCCTCGGCGACGGACAGCAGCACCGGCAGCGCGACCGGGGTCTGCAGCACGGCCGCGGCCTCGGCCAGCCGCTGGGCGCCGACCGGCAGCCGGGCGATCCGTTCCAGCGTGGAGTCCCTGACCCCCCGGGGAACCTCGAGCTGCTCCAGCACCCGGCGGGTCCAGCGGTCACCGCGGCGTACCAGCGAGCCACGCTCGCGTACCAGCGCCAGCACCTCCTCCACCGCGAACGGCAGCCCGGACGTGCGCTCCCACAGATAGCGGGCGAACTCCTCCGACACCCGGTCGGTGTCCAGGATCGCGGTCGCCATGGCGCCGGTCTCGCCCTGGTCCAGCGGCGCCAGCACGAGATGGGCCTGGCTCGTGCCGGGTGGCAGCCTGATCGTGGACGCCCGTACCGTGGCGCTGACCTCCTCGCCCCGATACGTGAGCACCACCGTCAGCCCGGGCGGCGGATCGCCGAGCAGATACGCCAGGAAGTCGGCGGTCTGCTCCTCCGCCCAGTGCAGGTCCTCCAGCACCAGCACCGCCGGACACGCCGCCACCAGCACGTCCGTCAGCCCCCGGAACACCCGGTGGCGCTCGGCCACCCGGTCGTCCAGCGGGTCGGGTGCGGCCGGCAGCACCTCCGCCAGCTCCGGCAACAACGGCCGCAACGCCCCGGCCACCCCGCTGAGAGGCAACCCCCGCAGCTCCTCGCCGATGCCGCGCACCGCCTCGATCACCGGCCCCAGCGGGAACGACTCCCTGAACCGATGGCACCGGCCCCGCAGCACCCGCCGCCCGGTGACCTCAGGCCGCCCGAACAGCTCCGACACCAGCCTGGTCTTGCCGACCCCGGCCTCACCCTCGACCGACACCACCGCCGGCGGCCCGGTCACCGCCGCCACCAACGTCGCCAGCTCCTCGACGCGCCCAACCAGCGTCGGCGACACGACTCGCTTCCCAGCAGTGCTCCGCGCCGCCCTCACAGGCGGACGACCCGACGAGTCGCGCGGCGGCGTCATCCTCACACTCCTACAAAACCCCCTTTGTGATCGTTTCGGGTGAATTTCAGATAAAGATGGGCAACCGATGCGTCGGCACTCTGCCTCCCCCGCCCCCGCAGCGCCTCCCCGACGCCCGAAGGACGACGACCGATGAGGAAGGCCGATCGTCAGAGCGACACGCGGGGTGCGGGTAGCGGCACGATCTCGCGCTCGTAGTAGGCCCGGAAGTCCTCGCCTCCGGTGAACAGCTTGTCGAGCTCTCCCCGGCAAGCCGCGATCACTTCCCGATCGTCGATCCGCCGTGCCCCGCTGTGCGTCCCCGTCTTGTCGTACGTCACTTCGTACATGACCGCGGTCCCGAGCAGCACCAGCTCCGGCAGCCGCCGGCCGACCTCGAGCTCCGCCACCTCGCCCGCGTCGAGCACCCGCACCTGCTCCACCGTGGCGCCCCTCAGCGCCAGAACGTGCATCTCCCACTGCAGGTAGGGCGTGACCGGCTGCTCGACGATCCGGATCCGCCGTCGGACGAACCTCTCGGGCGGAGCCCGCTCAGGCTCCCCCGCCGCCCCGGTCTCGGCGTCGATCAGCTTGAGCGAACGATTCCAGTCGCCTTCCATCATCGCGACCCAACTGGGCTCCCCTGCCTGCCGGAAACTCTGGATGCGTTCGAGCTTCCACAGGACGTCGTCGGTCTTCCGGAAGTTCGGCCAGAAATCGTCAAGATATTCGTCCGCACTCAGCAAAACACCGGTTATCTCATGAATGCGCTCAAGCATAAGGAATATCCTCTTCTGCCGTAAGCAGTATGCTCCGTGGGATTACCACCAGGCATTTCATCATGGCCGGCCGACACATCCGACGGCGATCGCTACTCATTTTCGCAGGTCAAGTCTCTGACTATCACCCACGAAGTCCCTTTGTCGAGTTTCCGCAGGTCAGAACGGCCATGTCAAGAGGAACCCCATCAAGCTCCGCGCGTCGCCGCCCGTGCGGCCGCGCGGCGCGGGGCCGAGGGCCGATGAGCGAGATAGCGGTGCAGCACCGGATGCCATCGATTGGCCGGTAGATCGTGCAGCGCGGCGACCCCGAGGCAGTATTTGCTCACGCTCACCGGACGCACCCCCATCCGGCGCAGCACCGTGTCGACCAACGCCTTTCCGTCGGTCGACTTCGACTCCAGCAGCACCAGATCGCCGCGGGCGGGGGTGCTGCGATGCGTGTCGCGGCAGTTCAGGCCGGTGTCGCAGGTGAGACGGGCCGCGCCGGACCGGTCGACGAGCGTCACCCGCTTGTAGTCGGTGGCCAGCACCGGGTGGAGCGTCTCCGGCGCGATGAGGCGAAGCTCGCTGAGCAGGGTGTCGCGGACGAACTCGAGCGCCTCCCGGGTGAGTGTCTGGCCGGACACGCCGTCGTAGGGGATGCGGCGCTTGTCGGTGCTGCCCCGCGCGCCGTTGAGCTTCAGCTCCAGCCACTGGCCGCCCCCGTCGAGGTAGGTCCGGGTGCGCACCTTGAACCTGCGGCGGCGATCTTGCCGGTGCTGGCGGTAGGTGAGCAGGTCGGGAGTGTCGAAATAGGTGGAGGTGTAGCGGAACTGGCGCCGCCCTCCGATGCCCAGGACGCAGAACCGATCGCCCAGCTCCGCGGCCAGCCCCGCCATGGTCGAGGCCGTGACGAGGTATTTGCGGTCGACCCGGCTCATCAGCTCGGGCACCTCCGACAGACCGACGGGCGCCATCGCGGCGGCGACCCCGGCGAGCAGCGTGTCCGCGTACGGCTCACTCATGACCACTCCTCCTCAAGGCTCGCTCGCCGCGTCACCGGACACCGGCGCGGGCGTTGGGGACCACGTAGCGGACGTCGACGACCGTCACGTCTCGTACGTAGTCGACCTGAGTGACCTCCCATTCCAGCACCCGTGCGCGCAACCGGCTCTCCAGGTCGACCCTCAGCAGGTCGGGATCGGCGTGCACGACGTCGAGCGTCACCACCTGGTGACGGGTGCGGCCCAGCAGGCCGGGGTGGTCGGCGACGTACATCACGGCCAGCAGCACCCCGTTGAGCAGCAGGGCGGTGAGGGGCCACGCCGCGGCGATGCCGTTGACCAGGCCGAGGACGATCGCGACGAAGTAGTAGGCGATCTCCTGCTGGGTGATCTCGCTCGACCGCAGGCGGATGATGGACAGCACGCCGAACAGCCCGAACCCGACCGCGATGTCGACCCGCTGCACCAGCAGCAGGGACACGACCGCGAAGATGCCCACGTTGAGCGCGATGTAGGCGAACAGCAGATCGCGCCGGTGGTGGCGTCGAAAGTAGAGACAGTAGGCGAGCACGACGATCGCCCCGAGATCCATCACCAGGCCGGTGACCATGACCGCTCCTTCGCTAGTGCCCAAGGGCCCGGGGAAGAAGCGGTGGGCCCTTGGTTAACAGCTTGGTAGGGCGGCGTGAATCAACGGTGAGCTGATGATTAGGCAACTCTCATCCGGTAGCCCGTACCCCGGACGGTCTCGATCCGGTCGGCGCCGATCTTGCGGCGCAGATAGCGCACGTAGACGTCCACCACGTTGGAGCCCGGGTCGAAGTCGAACCCCCACACGTGGCTGAGCAACTGCTCACGCGTCAGCACCTGGTCGGGGTGCCGGCAGAAGATCTCGGCCAGCGCGAACTCCCTCGTGGACAGATCAACCGCCCGATCCCCGACATAAGCCCGCCTGGTACGCAGATCAAGCGACAGATCGGACACCCGCAACACCGTCACCTCCGGCGTACGGTCGGCCCGCAGCCGCAGCCGCACCCGGGCCAGAAGCTCCTCGAAGGCGAAGGGCTTGGCGATGTAGTCGTCGGCGCCGCCCTCCAGCCCCGCCACGGTGTCGCTCACGCTGTCACGCGCGGTCAGAATGATCACGGGGATGGCCACCATGGCCCCCCGCAATCGGCGCAACACCGTGAACCCGTCGCTCAACGGCAGCCCGATGTCCAGGATCAGCAGATCGAACCCGCCCGCGCTGGCCAGGTCGTACGCCGCCACGCCGTCGCCCACCACGGCCGTCACGAAGCCGTTGGCCCGCAACCCCTTCTCCACGAAGGAGGCGATCCTGGCCTCGTCCTCAGCGATCAGAATCCGGTTCAACTCAGCCTCCACAGTTCCCACAGCGGAAGACTCATGACGAAGCAGGCCCCGCCACCGGGGGCGTCGATCACCTTCACGTTGCCTCCATGGGCTTGGGCGATGGATCTTACGATGGCCAGCCCGAGACCGGCGCCGTCGTGGCCGCCGGTGCGGCCCACCCCGCGGACGAACCGTCCGAAGATCTTCTCGCGCTCGGCGGGCGGGACGCCGGGGCCGCTGTCGCGTACCCACAGGTCGACGCGCCCGTCACGGACGGCGGAGCCGACGGCGATCAGGTCGTCGTCGGCAGTGTGGCGCACGGCGTTGGCCACGAGCTGCATGAGCGCCTGCGTGAGCCGCTGACGGTCGGCGGGGAGACGCGCCTCGGCCACCTCGTCGACCCGCCAGCGGCGCTCGCCTAGCGCCCGTGCCTTGGCGATCACGCTGACCGTGAGGTCGGCCAGCTCGACGTTGTCGAGCGCCAGGAAGCCCGGCTGCTCGGCCTTGGCGAGGGTGAGCAGGTCGTCGACGATGCGGTTCATCCGGTCGAGCTCGTCGGTGACCAGGGCGAGGGTCTCGGCGCGGTCGTCGGGGTCGTCACCCATGAGCTCCAGGTGCCCGCGGATGACGGTGATGGGTGTGCGCAGCTCGTGCCCCGCGTCGTCCATGAAGTGCCGTTGCACGACGAAGGCCTGTTCGAGCCGGTCGAGCATGTGGTTGAACGTGCCCGCCAGCGCCGCCACGTCGTCGTTGCCCGGCACGTCGAGCCGCCGGGTCAGATCGGTGGAGTCGCTGATCTGCTCGGCGGTCTGCCTGACCAGCCGGACCGGCGCCAGCACCTGCCCCGCGACTAACCAGCCGACCGCCCCCGCCAGCCCCATCGCCCCCAGCGCGGACAGCCCGAGCGTCCGCACCGCGTCGACGATCTCCTCGCGGTGCAGGTCGTAGAAGATCGCCACGACGAAGTGCCCGCGTCTGCTGTCGCCCTCCACGGAGATCGGTATCACCGCGTACTGGACCGTTCCCTTGGCGGTCTCGGCCTCGTCGCTCACGACCCGCGTCGCCGCGGCCATGCGCGCGACCAGTTCGTCGTCGGCGTCGAGTCGCACGGGCGCCTCGATGAAGGTGGACCTGTCGGCCGCGCCGTCGAGGATGCTGAAGAACGTCTCCCACCGATCGGGCGGGTTGACCTGCAGATAGTCGATCATCAACTTCCGGACGTCGGGCGTCTGGGGCCCGGACTGCTGACTGAGTGCCGTGCCTGCGTAACGCCGGAGCTTGTCCACCTCCTTGTCCAGTTCGTCCGAGATGCGGCTGTTCAGCCCGGTGAGCAGGATGGTCCAGGTCACGAAGATCGCGACCGACAGGGCGAGACCTACGACAGCGAGCATCCAACCCACGATCCGGGCCCGGGCGCTCACCCTCATGTGGTCTCCCTGTCAGTCGTCATCGTCTCCACCACCACCATCATCGTCGTCATCGTCACCGCCCCCGGGTCTCGGTGAGGGCGGCTTGACCGGCTCGGCCTTCGGCTTGCGCGTCGCGGAGCTCCCGGTCTGGCCCGGCTGCGGGGTCGCGGTGGCCGACGAACCGGCACCCCCCGGCGACGCTCCCGGCGGGTCGCCCGAGGGATTCCCCGAAGGATTCCCCGAAGGATTTCCCGACGAATGCGCCGACGGATCGCCCTGGGGTGACGTCGGGCGTGACGCGGATGACGAGGACCCCGGCGAGGCGCCCGAGGGCGAGGGCGTCACAACGATGGGGTCGCCCAGATCGGACCGCTCGTCGGCCGCTCGCACCAACCCCACCGACATGACCCCCGCCACCACCGCAACCAGGACGAGGAGGATCACCATTCCCCGATGCTTCATGAGCTAGACCCTGTCGCCCTTCGAGGAGACCACGCTGAGGCCCAGATGAGAAACCTCTCATCTAACGCCCCTCCCCGCAGAAGAACCCCGTTCCGAATTCGGCAAGCACGCGAACCCCCAGCCCACGGGCGGCCTCCGAACCGAAACCCCAGACCAGAGCACGTCCAGAGGCAAAGATAAGACCCCCGAACGAACACCCCAAAAGCTTCCATACCACCCCAACACCAAGACAGCCCGAGACCAGACAACCAGAGCCAAGGAACCGGGAGTCAGGGCAACCGGGGGTCGAGGCGCCGGGGCCGAGGCAGAGTGCAGGCTCGGCGCGAAAGCCCAATGCCGGAGCGAAGGTGAGGCTCTTGGAGCGAAACCCCGAATCCAGAACGGAAGGCAGCCCCGAAGCCGAAGCCGAGAGCGAGAGGCGAGGGCCGCCGCCGGAGGCCGCAGCCCGGGTCGAGGGCCAAGGACCGGCTCCGGAGGCCCGAAGGCCGGGGGCCCGAGAGCCAGAGGGTTGGAGCCTGAGAGCCAGAGGCTGGAGACCGAGGACCAGGGGCCAGGGGTTGGGGGTTGAGGACCCGGGGCTGGGGCTGAGGGCTGGGGGCAAGGGGCTGAGGGCTGGGGCTGGGGCTGAGCGCCAAAGGGCCGGAAGCGGGTGGTCGGGTCGAGGGCCGCAGCCTGGGTCGAGGGCCGATTCCAAAGGTCCAGGGCCGGGAGCCAGCGGGCCAGAGCCTGAGAGCCGGGTCGAGGGCCAGGGGGCGGGAGGCGGGACCATGAGGCGACGGCCGGAGGTCGGGGCCAGGAAGCCGAAGGGCCGGGGCCGGAGAAGGCCGGAGCCGAGGGCCGGAGGCTGGGGCCGGAGAACGAGGGCCGGGAGCCAGCGGGCCAGAGCCTGAAGCCTGAGGGCTGGGTCGAGGGACAAGGGGCCAGGTCGAGGGCCGAGGACCTGAGGCCAAGGGGCGAGAGGCGGGCGATGAGGCGACGGCCGGAGGCCGAGGCCAGGAAGCCGGGGCCAGGGCCGGAGAAGGCCGGAGCCGAGGGCCGGGGGCCCGGGAGCCGGGGGCCCGGGAGCCCGGGAGCCGGGGGCCAGATGGTCGGAGCCGGATGGCCGGGTCGAGGGCCGGTTCCAGTGGCCCGGGGCCGGAGGCTGAGGGCCGGGAGCCAGGGGCCAGGAAGGCCGGAGCCTGAGGGCCGGGTCGAAGGCCGCAGCCTGCGTTTAGGGCCGAGGGCCGGTTCCAGAGGTCCAGGGCCGGAGGCTGGGGGACGGAGACCGAGGGCCGGGAGCCAGCGGGCCGGAGCCTGGAGCCTGACGGCCGGATCGAGGGCCGAGGGGCCAAGTCGAGGGCGAGAGGCGAGCCATGAGGCGAGGGCCGGAGGCCGGGGCCGAGGGGCCGGGGAGAGGGGCCGGGGAGAGGGGCCGGGGAGAGGGGCCGGGGTGAGGGCCGGGTGTTGGGCGACTGGTGCCGATCCCGTCCGGGTTTCCCCGAGGGGAGGTGGGCGGGATCGGCGGCAGGGGTGGGCCGCGGTCGGTGGAAGGCGGCGCCCGGGGTTAGTCGACGGGCTGGGCGGTGGGCTGGTCAGCGGGTCGATCGGTCGGGTGGTCGGGCTGGTCGCCGGGCTCAGAGCTGGGCTGGTCGCCGGGCCGGGTGCTGGAGTGGTCGATGTAGAGGTTGCCGCCGAGGCGTCTGAACTCGGCGGCCTTCTCCGCGTAGCCCGCCGCCCTGATGTCGTGGCTGATCTTCATCGAGCAGAACTTGGGACCGCACATCGAGCAGAAGTGCGCGGTCTTGGCGGGCGCGGCGGGCAGGGTCTCGTCGTGGAACGAGCGCGCCGTCGGAGGGTCGAGCGACAGGTCGAACTGGTCCTCCCAGCGGAACTCGAAGCGCGCGTCGGACAGGGCGTCGTCCCACTCCTGCGCGCCCGGGTGCCCTTTGGCCAGGTCGGCGGCGTGGGCGGCGATCTTGTACGTGATGACGCCGGTCTTGACGTCGTCCTTGCCCGGCAGGCCGAGGTGCTCCTTGGGGGTGACGTAGCAGAGCATGGCCGTGCCGTACCAGCCGATCATGGCGGCCCCGATGCCGGAGGTGATGTGGTCGTAGCCCGGGGCGATGTCGGTCACGAGCGGCCCCAGCGTGTAGAAGGGCGCGTCGTCGCACAGCTCGCGCTGCAGGTCGACGTTCTCCTTGATCTTGTGCATGGGCACGTGGCCCGGCCCCTCGATCATCACCTGGACGTCGTGCTCGCGCGCGATGCCGGTCAGCTCTCCGAGCGTGCGCAGCTCGGCGAACTGGGCCTCGTCGTTGGCGTCAGCGATCGAGCCGGGACGCAGCCCGTCGCCCAGCGAGTACGACACGTCGTAGCGGGCCAGGATCTCGCACATCTCGGCGAAGTTCTCGTACAGGAAGCTCTCGCGGTGGTGCGCCAGGCACCAGGCGGCCATGATCGAACCCCCGCGCGACACGATGCCGGTCTTGCGCCGTGTCGTCAGCGGCACGTGCGCCAGTCGCACGCCCGCGTGCACGGTCACGTAGTCGACGCCCTGCTCGCACTGCTCGATCAGCGTGTCGCGGTAAACCTCCCACGACAGCGCCTCCGGGCGGCCCTTGACCTTCTCCAGCGCCTGGTAGATGGGCACGGTGCCGACCGGGACGGGCGAGTTGCGCAGGATCCACTCGCGGGTCTCGTGGATGTCGGCGCCGGTGGACAGGTCCATGATCGTGTCGGCTCCCCAGCGGGTGGCCCAGGTCATCTTCTCGACCTCCTCCTCGATCGAGGAGGTGACGGCGGAGTTGCCGATGTTGGCGTTGATCTTCACGAGGAAGTTCCGGCCGATGATCATGGGCTCGGACTCGGGATGGTTGACGTTCGCGGGGATGATGGCCCGGCCCGCCGCGACCTCCTGGCGGACGAACTCGGGCGCGACCCCCTCGCGCACGGCCACGTACTCCATCTCCGTGGTCACCAGCCCGCGCCGGGCGCAGGCGACCTGCGTGACCGGCTGCCCGGCCGCCCGCCGCTCCCGGATCCACGCCTCGCGCAGGCGCGGCAGCCCGCGCCGGAGGTCGGGCTCGAAGGCGGGGTCGGTGTACGGGCCCGAGGTGTCGTACAGCGTCACCGCCGAGCCGTCGGACAGTCGCACCTGCCGCATCGGCACCCGCAGCTCACCGCTGTAGATCTTGGAAAAGCGCGCGTCGCTCATCGCGCAAACTCCCTTCGCCGGCATTATCCGGAGCAGGTTCTGGCGGTCGGCGGCTGTCAGCCGTCCTCTCAGCCCGGTCCACACCGGGCTCCCGCGTTGGTCGGCGGTGATCGTACCCAGACCCGCCCCCGCTCGAAACATCGTGGCGAGGTTTGGGGACCGCCCTGGGCGGTACGGTCCCATCAGGGGAAACATGATGAGATTCGCCGCTGTCATTGGACTACTCGTCGTGATGGCCGCGTCCGGTGCCACCGCAGCGGCCGGGGACGGCATGGGGAAGCACGAGGTCAGCCAGGAGCAGTTCGACATCCTGGTCGGCCAGTGCCGCTACTCCGACACCGGGAAGGCGAAGTGCCGAGAGGCGGCCAAGGAGATGTACCGCGTCGGCAAGACAGATCACAACCTCGACTGCCGGACGTACTCCGGCGTGACCGTCTGCGGCACCCTCCGGCTCGGCAAGGCCGAGCGCGCGTGCGTCCGCGAGTCCGAGGCCAAGGGGCTCCCGTTCCGCCGGGCCGAGGTGGAGTGCTACGCGCTGGTCTGAGGAGCTGAGTTCGTTGATCATCGTTGGGGTCGACGGTTCCCGTACCGGTCTTGAGGCCGCCGGGTGGGCCGCCACGGAGGCGGCGCTGCGCCGCAGGCCGCTGACCGTGGCGCACGCCGTGCCCAAGTGGGTGTGCGAGGAGGGGCCCGTCCGCTACGCCGAGGTGGCGCGGTGGATGCGGGACGGCGCGAACAGCATCCTCATCTCCGCCCAGGACCGCGCGCGCCGGGAGTGCCCGCAGGTGGACGTCGAGGGCGTGCTGCTGCCGGGCGATCCCCGCTCGGCGCTGGTGAAGGCGTCCGAGGCGGCCGAGTTGCTGGTCGTCGGCAGCCGTGGCATCGGCGGCGTGCGGGGGCTGCTGGTGGGGTCGGTGGCGTACGGGGTGGCCACCCACGCCCGTACGAACGTGGTCCTGGTCCACGGTCGGCCCGCCGTCCCGCGCGGCGAGATCGTGGCAGGGACGGACGGCTCTCCCTGCGCCACGCGAGCGCTCGAGTTCGCGTTCGCCGAGGCGGAGCTGCGGGGGGCACGGCTGCGTGCCGTACAGGCGTGGGCCTGGCCCCACGTGAGCGGCTTCGAACCGGCCGACAGGGAGAGCGAGCAGGACGTCCTGCGCACGCTGAAGACCTCACTGACCGAGCACCGCGAACGGCACCCCGAGGTGGACGTGGTGGCCGAGGTCGTGCACGGGCATCCGGTGGAGGTGCTCAAGGAGGCCGGCTCGGAGGCCGACCTGCTGGTGGTGGGGTCGCGGGGACACGGGCAGCTCGCGGGGATGCTCATCGGCTCGATCAGCCAGGCCATGCTCCACCACGCCCCCTGCCCGCTGGCAGTGGTCCGCGCCTGAGCGAAGCCCGTCGCCCCAAGGCCCTGTCCCGCGCCACCCCACGGCCCGCGACCGTACGGGCCCGCCCCGGGGCGCAGTCGTCACGAGGACTGGGTCACCACCGGGACGCCTTCGCTGGCCTGCACCAGCACGAACCCCTGCCCCCTGAACGCCAGTTGCATGGCCTCCCCACTCCCCCGCCCGATCAACGCCCCCACCTTCATCGTCCGGTTGATCCCGACCTGCAGCCCCGAGCTCCAGCAGACCGCGGACTGCCCGTCGGCGAACGTCGGCATCCGGGCGGCGTCGAGCAGCACCGGCGTGCCGTGCGTGGTGATGGCCACCCACCCCGTGCCGGTGACGGTGGTGTTGAACAGCCCGCCGGCCGCCACCCCCGCCCCCTGGACGCGCTTGATGTCCCAGGTGAGCTGCGGCTGGAAGGCCAGCAGGTTGCGCCCGTTGACCGTGATGCCCTCGTTCTCCAGGAAGAACAGGTGGATGTCGTCGGCGTTGTCGGCCAGGTAGAGGTGCCCCTCGCCGCGTACGCGCATCAGCGAGCCCCCCTCCCCCGTCACGGCCTTCTTGAGGAACTTCCCGATCCCGCCGGAACCCTCGTAGTCGAAGTCCATCTGCCCCTGGAAGGCGACCATCGACCCCTGCTTGGCCAGCACCTCGTGGGGCAACTGGACGCGCAGCATCTTGCCGTTCTCGAGAGCGAAGCCAGGGGGCAACTGCTGAGCGTTGAGGTTTCCGAAAACCGAACTACGCACGATCCCAACCTTTCGGACGTTTCCAGAGAGGCGATGCGGTCAGCGTACGGAAGAATCGCCCCGCGCGAGCCCACGACGGCGGCACGGCCGGGCGGCAGCGAAGACGGCCGTCTTTCTATCAGTTGAGGCCACGGGCCGAGAGTGGTTCGGCGCCGAGCTGCCCCCGGAGACCGGCACGATCGAGCTGCTCGACGAGGTGACCATGAAGTTCGGTTACCGCTACGGCTCGGGCGAGCCCGTCGAGGACCCGCTGCGCCCCACCGGCGCTCCCGGCGGCCGGGCGCCGCACGTGTGGCTGGAGCGGGACGGCGAACGGGTGTCCACGGTGGATCTGTGGGCCGACGGGCTGGTGCTCCTCGCCGGTCCCGGCGACGCCGCCTGGACCGAGGCCGCCGCCCGCCTCGCCGCGCGCGACGGGCTGCCGCTCACGGCGTACCGGCTGGTCGAGGGTGACGCTCCGGTGGCGGGCCGGTTCCTGGCCGATCGGGAGAAGCGGTGCGCGGCGGCGTTCGGGATCACGGGCACGGGCGCGGTGCTGATCCGGCCGGACGGGTTCATCGCCTGGCGCGCTCCCGAGACGGCCGATCCCGACGCCGGTCGCAACGCCGGTCGCAACGCCGGTCCCGACGCCGGTCCCGGCACCGGGGCTGGTGCCGGGGCCGTCCTCGGCGAGGCGTGCCGCCGTCTGCTCGCCACCGGCTGACGTACCGCGATCAGGTCACCCTGCCGGGCCGTCCGGGTCAGGGCGGTCGCGGGCCTGACCCGTGCCGTGGTCGACCAGTTCCAGAAAGGCCGTGGCCGCCGGCGACGGGTGGGCGCCCCAGACCAGGTACTCCACCCGCTCCGGAGCGTCGCGCAGGCGGATGATGCGCAGGTCGTGGAAGCGGGGCGCGTACGCGGCGGGCAACATCCCCACGCCGAGGCCCTGGCGTACCAGGTCGGCCATGAAGTCGGCGGAGGACACCTCGAAGGCCACGTCACGTCGTACCCCGGCGGCGGCGAAGGCCTCGTCCGACTGGGCCCGCCCGGCGTGTCCGGCGCGGAAGTCGACGAACGGCTCGCCTTGTAGGCTCCGCAGGTCCATCTCGGCGTCCGTCAGGTGGTGATCGGGCGAGACCACGGCGACCAGCTCGCCTCTGGCCAGCCGCCGGCTCTGGACGGCCCTCGGTTCCACGCGCGTCGGCAGGCCGAGGAACGCGACGTCGACGCCGCCCTTGCGGACCTGTTCTGTCAGGTCGTCGCTGCCGGCCGAGGTGAGCGTGATGTGCACCCTGGGGTGCCGACGGCGGAACTCCTTGAGCACGACGGGCAGGTCGACGGCCGCGACGGTGGGGATGGCCCCGACGGCGAGCCGCCCGCGAACCTCCCCGCTCGCCGCGGCGACCTCGGCGCGGGCCCGGTCGGCGGCCTCCAGGCACTCCCTGGCCGCGGGCAGGAACGCCTCACCAGCCGGCGTCAGCCAGACCCGGCGGCTGGTCCGCTCGAACAGCCGGGCGCCCAGCTCCCGTTCCAGGCTCGCGATCTGGTGGCTGAGCGCCGACTGCACGACCTGGCAGCGTTCGGCGGCCCGGGTGAAGTTGCTGGTCTCCGCGACGGCGACGACGTACCTCAGTTGCTGCAGCTCCATCCGGCCATCGTGTATCACGATCGTTGATGATGGCAAGCATGTCAGATATTCATCACTGCTCGACCCGGGAACGTCACCCCTGCCGCCCGCGCAGGAGCGCGGCGATGGGGGCCTTCCGCAGGGCGAACACCGTCACCGCGATCGGGGCGAGCGCCACGGCCGTCCAGATGGCCAGAACGTTCGCACAGGGCAGCTCGGCTCTCATCCCGGTCAGCAGCACCAGCAGCCCGGTGGCCATGGCCATCCCCGAGGTGGGGACGAGGGCCCCCGCGAAGGCCCGGTCGAACGTGAGCAGCCGTCGCATGGCCCCGCGCCCGTGCTCGGCCACGGGATCGCTGCCCCATGGCGTCCGCAGTCTGCCGTACAGACCGTAGCCGAGGCCCGTGGCCATGAGCAGGGCCGTCAGGCCGAGCACGGTCAGCCCGACCGACATGATCTGGGCTTCGACGTTTCTGCGGGCCGCGAGGTCCTGCCAGGTGTAGACCTCGAAGCCGGGGCCGAGGCGACGGCTCATCTGGTCGCGTACGACGCCGGGCGGGGCCCCCGGGTCGAGCGTGACCTGCAATCCCTGCAGTTCCAGCGGGCCGAGCAGGCGCTCGGCGGCGGTCCTGGTCAGGCCGAGCGTGCCGCGCAGGATCATGCTCTCGTCGAGGTCGACGTCGATGATCCCGGAGACCTCGATCGGCGCGGCCGTACCGGCTCTGATCGTGCTGCCCACACTCGCGCCGTGGGCGCGGGCGGTCTCGTGATCGAGTACGGCCTGCCCGTCACCGTCAGGAAGGCTGCCCTCGATCAGCGGCAGCAGCGCCAGGCCCTCCTTCGGGAGCGCGATGACCTGGAGCTCGGCCCGGGGGGCGACGGTTCGCAGGACCCCGCCGCCGACCTCGCGAACGGCGTCGACGCCGGAGATCGATTCGAGGTCGGCCAGCGCCCCGAGCGGCGGCCTGGGCGCGGAGAGGTCGCCGGGCAGAGTGACGGGCAGCACCACCAGGTCCGCGCGTTCGGGGCTGACGCACTGCAGGAGCCGACGCGTTTCGGCGCCGTCGTTCATGAGCCCGGCGATCACGAAACCGGTGCCGATCACCGTGGTGACCAGGCAGAGTACGAGATTGACCATGTGTGAACGGACCGCGCGCGGCACGAGGGCTTCCCCCTTCCTTGGGCACATCCGTCAAGCTATGCGCTGATTTTTCGAAAAATCTCCTGCTCAGGGGCTGGACGTCGGGCGATTGTCCCGCTGGTATCTCATCGGAACGATGAGGCCGTCCTCGTACGCGTGGACGATGAGCCGCTCGCGGCGGCGGAGCCCGAACTTCGCCAGGATTCCGGCGACATGAGTGCGCACGGTGATCGCGGAGAGCCCCAGCCGTCGGCCGATGTCCGCGTTCGACAAACCTGAGCTGACCAGCCAGAATACCTCCTGCTCACGGGGCGTGAGCACGTCGAGCGTGATCCCCGACGGATTCTCCCGCAGGTTGTGCCGATAACCGTCGAGCAGCCTCTTGGCGATCTTCGGCTCGACCACCGCGTGCCCGGCGGCGACCAGCCGTATCGTCCTGATCAGTTCCTCGGGCGGGGTGTCCTTGAGCATGAAGCCGTCGGCCCCGGCCGCCAGCCCCGCGCGAACGAGCGAGTCCTCGTCGAACACGGTCAGCAGGACGACCCTCGTGCCGGGAAAGTCGCTGGTCATCCGCTCCGTAGCGGCGATGCCGTCCATGCCGCCCATGCGTACGTCCATGAGGGCGACGTCGGCGGGAGTCCGGCTGAGGATCTCCAACGCCTCCCCGCCGTCGGCTGCCTCACCGACGATCTCCAGCTCGGGGCGCGCGCCGAGGAGCAGCCCGAGCCCGGTCCTGATCAGCTCCTGGTCGTCCACGATCAGCACACGTGTGGCCTCGGTCATCGGTCCGCCTCTTCTCGTCCGGCAGGCGTCCTCTCCCAGGGCAGGGTGGCGTCATCTTTCGATCGTACGTCTCCGCAGGTCAGAGCCCATACGGCCGGGTCGGCTCCGACCGGGAGGTGACCCTCGGTGAGCGCGACACTCCCGTGAACGTATCCTGCTCATATGGGGTGGATGACCCGCTTGTCGGGCGCTCGACGCGGAGGCCGTACGGCCTGTGGCACAGCCACGGGATAGCGAGGAGAGCGAGGGCGCGGCGAATGCGTCGTCGCGTCTGGACGATCTGCTGATCGAGGCCGTGTTCGGCGCACGGGCGCACCTCGGCGTCGTCTACGTCCTGAACGGTAGCGGGCAGCTCATGAAGATGGAGTCCGCGATAGGCATCCCCGTCTCCCTCGCCAGGACCTGGGCCCGGGTCAGGGTGAACGACTCCATCCCGGTCGCGGTGTCGGTGCGCGAGCAGCGGCTGATCTGGCTCAGCGACCGGGTGGCCATGGCCCGCGAGTTCCCGGTGGCGGCGCTGTCGCTGCCCTACCACTTCGCGCTGGCCACGGCGCCGATCTCCACCGGTGACGCGGTCTGGGGCGGGTTCGTCATGGGCTGGCCCACGGGCGGGGAGTCCGAGCTCAGCCAGCGCCGACTCGACGTCATCACGGACATCTGCGCCAGGATGGGCGGCCTGCTCCGGACGGCGAGCGAGGAGGGCCGGCCGATCGTGCCCCGCTCCGAGCCCCGGGTCCTGAACCCGGCGCGTACGCACGGCACGGGCGAGCACACCGGCCTGACCGCCCTGGCCTGCCTCAACTCCCTGCCCGAGGGCTACTGCCATCTGGACGCGCACGCGCGGGTGACCCTGGTCACCGCGTCGGCCGCCGAACTGCTCGGCGCGAAGCCGTCCGACCTGGTCGGCAGGCGCCTGTCCAAGAATCTGCCCTGGCTGGACAACCCCCTCTACGAAGAGAGCTACCGCGCCGCGGTCATCAGCCACCAGGCCAGCCGGTTCACCACCCGCCACCAGGACGGGCGGCGGCTGTCGTTCGAGTGCTATCCGAGCCTGCCGGGCGTCACGATCCGGATCACCCCCGCCGGCCCGTCCCAGAAGGCCGCAGAGGCTGCGGAGGGCGCGGAGGGCGGCGAGCGGCGTCCTCAGGTGATCGGGCTGCACGACCTGGTCCACCTGGCGTCCTACCTGGCCCGCGCGGCGACGGCGCAGGACGTGGTGAACCTGATCGCCGACCACGTCATGCCGGTCTGCGGGGCCCAGGCCATGGTCATCCTCACCTGGGACAACGACCGGATGCGGGTGGTCGCCTCGCGCGGTTACACCGAGCAGGGCCTGAGGGAGTTCGACGGGCGGCCGGTGGTCCATCCGGTCCGCTGGGCGCGCGGTTACGACGAGGGCCGGCCGGCGTTCTACTCCACCTGGGAGGAGTTCCACCAGACCTACCCCAACGCCGTCCGCGTCGACGACATGGGCGCGTGGGTGCTCCTGCCGTTGGTGGCCCAGGGTCAGTCCATCGGCACGTGCGTGCTGGCCAGCGACCATCCGCGCCAGTTCAGCGATGGCGAGCGGTCGATGTTCAGCGCCCTCGGCGGGCTGATCACGCAGGCGTTCGAACGGGCCTGGCTCTACGACAACAAGCACCGGCTCGCCGAGTCTCTACAGGCGGAGCAGCTCCCCCGGGAGCTCCCCGAGCTGCCGGGCCTGGAGGTGGCCGCCCGCTACGTGCCCGCGACCCCCGGCATGGACATCGGCGGCGACTTCTACGACCTGATCCGCCTCAGCGACAGCACGGCCGGGGCGGTGATCGGCGACGTCCAGGGCCACGACATGACGGCCGCCGCGCTCATGGGCCAGGTACGCACCGCCATCCGCGCCCACGCCACCGCCGGCGCGGACCCGGGCGAGGTGCTGGCGCACACCAACCGGCTGCTCACCGAGCTGGCCACCGACCGCTTCACGAGCTGCCTGTACGTGAGCTTCGACCTGCTCCGGCGCACCGTCAGCCTGTCCAGTGCGGGGCACCTGCCGCCGGTGCTCGGCCTGCCCAACGCCCCCGCGGAGGTCATCGACGTCACCTCTGGCCTGCTGCTCGGCATCGACTCCGACGCCGAGTACGTCACCACCGACCTCAACGTGCCCCTGGGCGCGGTCATGGCCCTCTACACCGACGGCCTCGTCGAGCGGCCCGGCGTCGACCTGGGCGAGGCGATCACCGCCCTGGCCGGCCGTTTCGCCCCCGTGCCCGGCGAGTCGCTGAGCGACCTGGCCGAATCGCTCATCCGGCCCACCGCCGACCGGCACCGTTCGGACGACCTCGCCCTCCTCCTGCTGAGGACCGGCCCGACACTCCCATGATCGGCCGGGCGGCCTACGCCGCCGCGATCAGCGACGTTCCCAGAGCGGTCGTCAGGTAGAGGACGTTGCGCCCGGACCGCTCGCGGGCCACCAGCCCGCTCTCGCGCAGGACGCGGAGGTGCTGGGACACCGCGCTGGGCGTGACGCCGAGCGCACGGGCCAGGTCCGTCGTGGTCGCGGGAGACCGCAGCGCTTCGAGCAGCTCGGCGCGCGCCCGGCCGAGCAGCCGGACCGTGCTGCCCGCGGGCGCCTGCGCCCCCGCGATCCACAGGGTCCCGACGCCCCGCGCGGGATAGCGCACCGTGGTCTGCGTGGACGTCCGCTTCTTGATCAGCACGTGGGGTGAGCCGAGGGCGACCGGCATGAGGACGAGCCCGCCGGGACCGCGGTCCACGAGCCGCTCGGCCCGCCAGCGCGCTCCCGCGAGCCTCAGCCGGCCGTCGCCCCAGTGCAGGTCGGGATGCAGGTCGGCGAACAGTCTCGCGGCGCCGCCCGCGGCCATCTGCTTGGCGCGGTGGAGGACGTCCGCGTCGAGGACTGCGCGGATCCGTGCCCAGTGCGGCGCGATGAGCCGGTCGTGTGCGGCGCGCAGTTCGCGGGCGATCGCCCGCAGCCCGGCCTCCGGCCGTTCGGCGAGCCTGGCGGCGGGGGCGGGCAACTCGTCGCCGAACACGCGGCGGAGGCTGGTCCGCACCTGGGACGCCGGTGTCCTGCGCAGCGCCGCCAGGTCGTCCTCGATCGACGGCCAGGCGCCGAGCGGGGCGGGAATGAGGAACTCCGGCCAGTTCGGCCGATCGCTCACGATCAGCGGCCACGTGTGCGAGAGGTCGAGCGGGCGCCCGGCGAGCTCCCCGGCCGCCCACCGCAGCCAGTGCCGGTTGATCGGGTGCCGGTCGCGATCGCCCAACTGCCGCAGGGCGGAGACGGTCTCCGACAGCGGTGAGATCGCGAACCGGGTCTCCGCCAGCTCGGCCACGCCGAGTTCGATCGTCAGGGCCATGGACCGATTATGTAGCGATGTCCTTAATGATGTCGTGACGCCGTCCGGCACCGGAAGATCACGGCATGGCGCAGAGGGAGGTCAGGCCGCGGCTGTCCGCGGACTACTGGCGGTTGTGGTGGGCCACGGGTGTCAACAGCGTCGGGGACGGGGCGTTCGCCGCGGCCGTTCCGCTGCTGGCCGTCATGGTGACGGACGACCCGCGGCTCGTGTCGGTCGTCTCCGCGGCCACGTTCCTGCCCTGGCTGCTGCTGTCGCTCCCCGTCGGCGCGCTCGTCGACCGGTACGACCGCGTGACCCTGATGTGGCGGGCCCAGGCGGTCCAGGCGCTGATCGTCGGCGTCGTCGCGGTCCTCGCCGCGTCCGGCCGGATCGGCGTCCCGGTGCTCGCCCTCGCGGCCTTCGGGCTGGGAGCGTTCACGGTCGTCTTCGCGAACGCGGCGCAGGCGGTGTTGCCGGACCTCGTCCCGAAGCCGCTGCTGCACCGGGCGAACGGCCACCAGCAGACGATCACCACGATCGGCGCGCAGTTCGCGGGGCCGCCGCTCGGCAGCCTGCTCTTCGCGCTCGCCGCGGCGCTGCCGTTCGGGGTGGACGCGGCCTCGTTCGCCCTGTCCGCCGCGCTGCTGGCGACGTTGTCAAGGCGCGGGCCGAGGCGCGGGTCGAGGCACGGGCCGAGGCGCGGGTCGAGGCACGGGCCGAGGCGCGGGTCGAGGCACGGGCCCGAATCGCGGCACGCGGCGCATCCGCCGATGCGGACGGCGATCGCGGACGGCCTGCGCTGGCTCGCCCGGCACCGCCTGCTGCGCACGCTCGCGGTCCTGCTCGGCGTGAACACCTTCTGCTGGCAGCTCGGCAACGTCACGCTGGTCCTGCTGGCGACCGGGACGCTGCGCCTCGACGCGCCCGGTTACGGCCTGCTGCTCGCCGTCGCCGCGCTCGGCGGCCTGCTCGGCGGCCTGGTCAGCGCGCGCGTCGCCGAGCGGGTGGGCATGCTGCCCGCGCTCCTGGCCGCGCTCGCCACGAACGCCGTCGTCTTCGTCGGGATCGGCCTGAGCCCGAACGTGGTCGTGCTCGCCGCCCTGCTGGCCGTCAACGGGTTCGCCACCACGCTGTGGAGCGTCGTGACCGTCGGCCTCCGGCAGCAGATCGTGCCGTCGGAGCTGCTCGGCCGGGTGAACAGCGTCTACCGGATGCTCGGCTGGGGGCTGATCCCGCTGGGCGCGCTGGCCGGGGGGCTGGTGGCGCACGCGTTCGGGTTGCGGGCGGCCTACCCCGTCGCGGGGGTGCTGCGCGGGGTCGCGTTGCTGGTCGCGCTGCCTGTACTGGTGCGTGCTCTGCGTGACGACCGGTGAGCGGCGGGCGGGTCCGTCATGCGACGAGGCCTCCACCCCCCGAATGACGTCACACCACCGCGACTGCGTCGATCTCGACCAGGCACCCGGGGTTCAGTCCGGCGACGACGTGGACCGTGATGGCCGGTGGCGGGTCGGCCCGGTTCCACACCTGCTGGAAGGCGGCCACGCCCTCGTCGAACGAGTGGCCGTCGACCACGGCGATCCGCCAGTGCACGATGTTCGCCAGGCTCGCCCCTTCGCTCTCCAGGATGGCCGCGAGGTTGCGGAACACCTGCAAGGACTGCTCCCCCACCGTCGGGCCGACGACCTTGCCCTCGGCGTCGACGCCGTTCTGCCCGCCGATGTAGATGGTCTTCGTGGGCTGCTCGACCTCGACGGCCTGGCTGAAGGCCGGGCTGCGGTGCAGTCCTTCGGGGTTGATGTGCCGGACACCCATGTGTTCTCCTCCTTAGACGCCGACACCGGTAATGACGGTGTCGCACAACACTGGTTCTAGTGGTTACATGCGGGCGAGTGCAACCGGCCGCGTGCTGCACGATCTCAAGGGCCGATTCGCGGTGTTCTGGGACGCGCCGCACCTCCAGGTGGCGCGCGGCGCACTCAGGTGTCCCGGCCGGGGAGCAGCAGGCTGAACAGCGGTGGCCGGGCCCGGCTGAGCACCAGTCGGCCGCCTTCCGCCTCGGCCAGCGAGCGGGCCAGGGCGAGCCCGATGCCGTGGCTGCGCCCGCTGGCCCTGACGAACGGATCGACGCCTTCCCGCACGCCCGTGCCGTGGTCGCTCACCTCGATGGCCGTTCCCTGGCCCACGTCGGCGACGGTGACCGTGACCTCCCCGGCACCGTGGCGGACCGCGTTGTCGAGCAGGACGCGCAGGATCTGCCGCACGGCCGCGGGCCGGGCCGTCGGCGGCGGCAGGCCGGGCTCCACCGTGATGGTCAGGCGGCGGCCCCGCTCGGCCAGCGGGCCGTGCCACTCCTGCCGCAGCTCGTCCACCAGCCCGGTGACGTCGAGGGGCTCGACAGGCGCGCGGGTGTCGCGGCCGAGCCGTACGAGGTCGTCGATCACCTCCTGCAGCCGCTCGCCCCTGCCCAGCGCGCCCCGTATCGCCTGGGCCAGATCCGCGCCGGGGCGGGACAGGGCCGACTCCAGGCCGAGCAGCAGGCCGGTCAGCCCCGTACGGAGCTGGTGCGAGACGTCGGCGCTGAAGGCCCGCTCGCGCGACAGCACGGCGCCCAGGCGGTGCGCCGTCGACTCCAGCGCCCGCCCGGCCTGGTCGGCCTCGCGTACCCCGGAAGGGAACGCGCGGACGCTGAAGTCACCGCCGCCGAGCGCCTGAGCCGCGGCGGTGAGCCGTTCCAGCGGCGCGGCCAGCCTGGCCGACTGCCGCACCGCCACGCCCGCGGCCAGCGCGATCACGACCAGCGCGAGCCCGCCCATGAGCAGCCACGCCTCCCGTACGCGCTGCTCGACCTGCGCGTTCGGCGTCGCCACCCGGATCACCAGCGCGACCCCCTCGTCGGAGGGCACCGGCGCGGACACGGCCAGCAAGCCGCCCTCCACCGCGTCGTGCACGCGCCCGTCCCTGCTGGACGCGGCCAGCGGCGAATGGGCGGGGCCGTTGCCGAACAGCCGGGCGCCGGCCACGGAGTAGCCGCCGACGGCCAGATCGCCCGGCAGACCGGTCGGCAGCTTCAACGACGTCGGCGGCTCGTCGGGAACGGCGGCGGCGACCCAGGCGGCGTCGCGCTGCAACGCGGCCACGGTCTGGTCGTGGTAGAGCAGGCTAACCGCGACCGCCAGCGGCACCAGGAACAGCGCGACGGCCAGGGTGGTCACGCCCACGATGACCACCAGCACCCGCCGTCGCAGCGGCACGCCCCGCTCCGTCACCACTCCAGAGTGGCAGACCCCAGGTAAACACCCGGAAAGCGGGCAGGTCAGCGGGCCTCCAAGAGACGGCAGCGCCCCGGCCCCCGGCAGCGCGAAGCGCCCTCCCCCGTGACGGGAGAGGGCGCTCCGACCGTGGACGGGGCTCAGACTCGGGTCACCGTCCACCGCTGCAGCAGCGTCTCGTCGTTGTGGGTCCAGATCTGCATCTTGTTGGGGTCGTCCCAGCGCGGTTCGAGCGCCCTGCCGTTGCCGAACCTGCTGTTGTACCAGTTCTGGTGGGAGCGCCGGCTCTGGAACTCCACGCCGGAGGACAGCTCGGCGATGTACCAGTGCTGGGAGTTGGTCTCATAGCAGTCCCACAGGTGGACGCGGGTGCCGCTGGCCACGCTCCGGTTCGACAGGTCGAGGCAGTTGTCGCCCACGACGCTCTTGATCCGGAAGTAGGGCACGGAGATGTTCTGCGGGATGTTGCAGACCCCTCTCGGGATGCCGGTGGTCGGATCGATGATGTTGCTCCATCCGCCGCATTCCGCGAAGGTGTCGGTGCCGACGTACTCGATGCGCCACTTCTGGTTGTCGGCGCCGGTGCACGGGTAGTGCCCGGCCCAGGTGCCGTTGTGGGTCGCCCAGCCGATGACGTCCAGGCAGGTGCCCATGGCCTTGTTCTTGACCTCTACGGTGGCGGAGAGCGGGACGGCCGCCTGCGCGGGGGCGGCCGTCGCGAACAGCACCAGCATGACGCCGGCGCCGACGGCGGCCACAGCTCGTTTGAACGTTGCCAGCATGAGGATGACGTGTCCTTCCGTTGGAGTGGGGTACTCACGGCCTTCGCCACCGAGCTTCCGGCCCACCGCGATCACGCGCCTAGAGCAGCCGCTCTACTCCATCCGGGCGGAGGCGGTCACCGCACTACTCAGGTGAGGGACATCCACGGGCGCCGATCATGCGAATCGACCACCGGGGGCACCACGGGTGCGGAAGGGGGCATCGGATGCGTCAGTGGCCGTTCGCCGGACGGGACGACGTACTGGCCAGGGTGGCGGGCGACTTCGCCGGCCGGGAGCTGCACGCGGTGCTGCTGCTGGGCCCGGCCGGGGCGGGCAGGACCAGGCTGGCGCGGGAGGCGCTGCGGCTCCTCGGCCGCCGGCGCGTGTGGATCGCGGCGACCAGGGCGGCGGCCGCGATCCCGTTCGGGGCGCTGGTGCCGCTCGTGCCCGACGACCTACCACCGACGGCCGGGGCCGCCGCGACGGTCAGGGCCGTCCGCGCGCGGGTGGCCGGGATCCTGGAGGTGCCGCCGCTGCCGGAACCCGCCCTGGACCGGCTCATCGACCACAGCACGGGCGGCTCGATCGACGCGGCCCGGCGCCGGAGCCTGCGGGCCTGTTCCGGCGGCAACCCGATGGCGCTGCGGGAGCTGCTGCACGGGGCCGTGCCCGGCGGGCTCACCGAGCTGGTCGTGTCCCGGCTGGAGAGCCTGGACGCGGCCACCCGTGCCGCGGTCGAGACGGTGGCCTGCGGCGAGGTGGTGCCGCTGGGCGTCCTGGAGAAGCTGGCCGGCAGCCCGGCGGTGGCCGCGGCCGAGGACAGCGGGCTGGTGGTGTGCGAGGAGCACGCCGGGCGGGTCCAGGTCAGGCTGGAGCATCCGTTCCACGGCGAGGTGCTGCGCGGGCGGATGGCCAGGGCGCGGGCCAGGCAGATCTACCGGAGCCTGGCCGAGCGCCTCATGGCCACCCCGTTGCGGCGTCGCGAGGACGCGCTGCGCGCCGCGCTGTGGCAGGTGGAGAGCGGTCACGTCGTACGGCCCGACCTGGTGCGCGAAGGTGCCAGGCAGGCCGTCGGGCACGCGGGCATGGCCCTGGCCGAGCGCCTGGCCAGGGCGGCGGCGCAGGCCGAGCCCGGCGGAGAGGGTGACTGGCTGCTGGCGGAGCTACTCGAGTACCAGGGGCGCAGCGGTGAGGCGGCCGCGCTGCTGTCGCCCGACCCGCCCGACCGGCCGGACGAGCGGGTCGGGTGGGCGGCGGTGCGGGCGGCGTCCCTCTACTGGGGGCACGGTGACCTGGCGGGGGCGATGCGCGCCCTGGACGCGGCCGGCGCCCATCCGGCGATCACGGCCTCGCGGGCGTCCCTGCTGTTCTTCTCCGGGCAGAGCGCCGCCGCGCTGCGGCTGGCGCGGGCCGTTCTCGACCGCCCCGACGGCGATCCGCGGGCGCAGGTGTGGGCGGCGGCGACGGCGACGGCGGCGCTGGGCTTCCTCGGCCGGCTGGAGGAGGCGGAGAAGACCCGGACGCACGGCAACGCGATCGCCGGGGCGCACGCGGTGACGTTGCCGCTGGGCGGGTTCGAGATGGAGGCGGGGGCGTGCCTGGCTCACCTGGCCGCGGGCAGCCCGGCCGAGGCCGGAGCCATCGCCGCCGCCGGTCGCGGCGGCTCCATGGCCGGTGACGCGCCCGTTCCCGGCAGCGTGTGGGCGCTGTTCGGCGGGCTGGCCGCGCTGGCGGGCGGCGATCCGGCCGCCGCGGAACGGTTCCTGGCCGAGGCGCTCACCGGACTGGAACGCGCCGACGCCAAGCGGTTGCGCTGCTGCTGCCTGGCCGCGCTGGCCGGGACACGCGCCCTGCGGGGCGACGATCGCGGCGCGGGCGAGCTGATGGCCGCGGCCGACCGCCTGGAGGACGGCACCAACGCGATCTTCGAGCCGTGGATCGAAACCTGGCGGGCCTGGACGGCGTGGACCGGCGGTGACAGCGACTCCGCCTGGTCGTACGCGCGGGGCGCGGCCGATCGCGCCGCGGCGGCCGGCCTGCCGTGCGTCGAGGCGCTGGCGCTCTACGACGTCGCCCGCCTGGGCGGAGCCGCCGATCTCGACCGGTTGGACGCGCTGGAGGGTCCGCTGCCCGAGGCGGTCACCACCGCGGCCCGCGCGCTGGCCATCGGCGACGCGGCCGGG
>NZ_BAAAZP010000079.1:0-974 GCF_039536965.1 Nonomuraea antimicrobica
CGCACTCACCGCCCAAGCCACCCGCCTCACCCAACACCTCCACAACAACCCCCACCACACCCTCCACGACATCGGCCTAGCCACCAGCACCACCCGCGCCCACCACGACCACCGCACCGTCATCCTCGCCCACACCACCAACGAACTCCACCAAGCCCTCCACCACCTCACCAACCCCAACAACACCCCCACCAACCCTCCAACACCCACCCCAACCACCAACCCTCCAACACCCACCCCAACCCCAACCCCCGCCACAGCCCCCAGCGACTCCAACACCCCCGGCAGCTCCGGCAGCTCCAACGACTCCAGCAGCCCCAGCACCCCCGACAGTTCTGGCGACTCCAACAGCCCCAGCCCTCCCGGCAGTTCTGGCGGCTCCCGCACTCCCGGCGGCTCCAGCGGCGTCGGCGGTTCCGGCACTCCCGGCGGCTCCCGCAGCTCCCGCAGCTCCCGCACCCCCGGTGGCGGCACTGGTCCTCGCGTCATCACCGGCCGGCCCAAAGAAGGCAAAATCGCGTTCCTGTACTCAGGACAAGGATCACAACGACCCGGCATGGGCCGCGAGCTCTACAACACCTTCCCCGCCTTCGCCCACGCCCTCGACGAAATATGCGCCCACCTCGACCCCCACCTCGACCACCCCCTCCAACACATCATGTGGGCCCAACCCGACACCCCCCACGCCCACCTCCTCAACACCACCACCTACACCCAACCCGCCCTCTTCGCCCTCCAAACCGCCCAAACCCGCCTCCTCAACCACTGGGGAATCCACCCCCACACCCTCGCCGGCCACTCCATCGGCGAAATCACCGCCGCCCACATCGCCGGCACCCTCACCCTCCCCGACGCCGCCACCCTCATCACCACCCGCGCCCACCTCATGAACACCCTCCCCCCCGGCGCCATGACCGCCATCCAAGCCACCCCCCAAGAACTCCAACCCCACCTCGACCACCACAACCACCCCC
>NZ_BAAAZP010000080.1:0-58289 GCF_039536965.1 Nonomuraea antimicrobica
GCGGCTGCTGCCCGCCGCGCCGGGCCTGAGCGCCGCCTGGCTGCTGCCCTCGCTGGCGGCCTGCGCCGGGTGCCTGGCCCTGTCGAACCGGCTGCCCGTGCCGATCGCCGCGCTCGCCGTCGGCGGGGGGTGGCTGGCCATCGTCGGCACGGGCGGCCTGCTCGCCGGGAGCTGGCTGGCCGTCTTCGGGCCGCTCGCGCAGCTCGGGTACGGCCTGGCCGCCCTGCTGCTGTCCGTCCGCATCCACCGAACGAACACCCGAATGGGAACCACATGATCCAGATCAGGAACCTGACCAAGGTGTACGGCCGCAGGCGGGCCCTCGACGGCCTCGACCTGACCCTCGGCACCGGCGTGACCGGCCTGCTCGGCCCGAACGGCGCCGGTAAGACCACGCTCCTGCGCTGCCTGGCCACCACGCTGGCCCTGTCGTCCGGGTCGATCGAGGCGTACGGCCTCGACCCGGCGAACCCCGTCCAGCGGACCGCGCTGCGGCGCAGGCTCGGCTACCAGCCGCAGGACCCCGGCTTCTACCCGCACTTCACCACCTTCGACCTGGTCGACTACGTCGCGATCCTCAAGGAGATGACCGACCGCGGCCGCCGGCACGCGGAGGTGAGGCGGGTGCTGGGAGAGGTGGACCTGACCGACCAGGCCAGGACCAGGGTACGCAGGCTGTCGGGCGGCATGCGGCAGCGGCTCGCGCTGGCGCAGGCCCTGCTGGGCGAGCCTGATTTGCTGATCCTCGACGAGCCGACCGTGGGGCTGGACCCGGAGCAGCGGATGTTGTTCCGGGCGCTGGTGTCGCGGCTGGGCGAGCGCCGGACGGTCGTCCTGTCCACGCACCAGACGGAGGACGTCGCCGCCCTGTGCGAACGCGTCGTCATCATGCTGGCCGGGCGGGCCGTCTTCGACGGGACGCCCCGGGAGCTGGCCTCGGTCGCGGCCGGGCGGGTGTGGCTGTCGGAGGAGGCGCCGGTCGCGTCCCGGATGTTCTGGCGGACGGCCGACGGGCGTTACCGGACGCTCGGCGAACGTCCGCCGTCGGCCGAGGCGGCCGTGCCAGGGGTCGAGGACGGCTACCTCACCCTGCTCGGCCGGGACGAGGAGGCGGCGGCGTGACGTGGGAGCTGGCACTGTTCGAGGCGCGGCGGCTGCTGCGGCATCCGCTGGTGTGGGGCGCGGCCGCGCTGGTGCTGGCCGTGCAGACGTACCTGAGCCGGGATCAGCAGCCGGATCTGGGGGTCGATCCGGTCCATGCGACGGGGTTGTCGGCGTGCCTGGCCGGGGCGGTGCTGATGGTGGCGAGCCTGGCCGCCTCGCGTGACGGGCGGCACGGAATGCCGGAGAGCCTGGCCGGGCTGCCGGGGCGGGCCGAGCACCGGACGCGGGCCATCCTGCTGGCCGCGCCGCTGGTCGCGGGGGTGGCCGCGGCGGTGACCGTGTTCGCCTATCTCGGGATCCGGCTGCTGAACGGGCCGGTCGCGGGACGGCTCGACCCCTGGGAGCCGTTGACGGCGGTGGCTGCGGCGATGCTCGCCGCGGCGCTGGGAGTGGCCGTCGGGCGGTGGGCGCGGTGGCTGATCGCCGGGCCGATGGTGGTGGCCGCGCTCGGCGTCCTCATCATCATGAACACGACGAACGGCGCGGCGGGGTGGTGGCTGCCGGTCATGCAGAAGTACCGCCCGGACTGGCCCGACCGGCCGTCCGGGGTGCACCTGGTTTACGTGGTGGCGCTCGCGGCGCTGTTCGCCGGGCTGGCGCTACTGCGGCACCGGGTACGGCTCGCGCCCGCGGCGGCCCTGGTGGCCGGCTTGGGGGTCGCGGTGCCGACGGGGGCCGTCGCGGCCGCCGAGCCGCCGGTCACGCAGCCCACGTCGGGCGAGCTCACCATCGAGGACGTGGATCCGCGGGTCCGCGAGCGCTATCACGGGGCGGGCACGCATCGGTGCGCGGTGCGGCGGGGGATCACGTACTGCGCGTATCCGGGCTACGAGCCGTGGATCCCGCTGTGGGAGGAGCCCGTGCGCGCAGCCGTGGACGTGCTGCCCGCCGCGCTGCGGGCACGGGTGCCGCGGGTCGAGCAGACGAGCCTGCGCTGGTACCTCGGAGAGGACGGCGGCGCCACCGTGATCAGGCCGACGATGACATGGGGCCATCCGGACCAGCGCACCGCGCTGGCCATGGACGTGGCGATCTGGGCGACCGGCGTGCGCGACGCGGACGACACCCCGGGCTGCGACGCTCACGGGCAGGCCCGCACGGTCGTCGCGCTCTGGATCATCGGTCAGGTCTCGCCGCCCGAACTGCCGCGCGCGCTCCACGTCGACGCGGACAATCGCAGCACCTGGCTCGCCTCCTGGGGCCCTGCCGAGGTCGTTTACGCCAAGCTGCTGCTGTCCACCCCGGGCGCCCGCGAGAAGGTGCTCGCCCGCTGGGACACGCTCATGAAGCCCACCACGACCATCGACCAGGCCCTGCCGCTGCTCGGCCTGGACCGGAAGTTCGACGCGCCGACGGGAGCCACGCCATGCGCCTGACACCGGACACCGTCCGCTCCCCGGGAAACGCCCCAGAGAGCGGCCCAGAGAGCGGCTCTGAGAGCGGCTCCGGGCAGGCCGTGCGTCTCGCCGTCCCGCGGGGAGGTGCGTTCGTCGTGAGGTGGCGTACGGCCGTCCTGCTGGTCCGCCCGCTGACCAGGGCCGTCGACTGGGCCCCGCTCGCGGTCGTCACGGCGTTCGCGGCGGCCCTGCTGACGCTGATGAACGCCGGGGATCCGCTCGGCGGGGCGGACGCGCTGCTGCTGATGCGGATCACCGGCACCCTGCTCGGCTCCGCCGCCGCGTTCGCGCTGGTCGACGCCATGTCGGCCGACCTGGGGCCGGCGGCGGTGCCACGCTGGGTCCGGCAGGCGCTGCGGTGCCTGCTGGCCGGTGGCGCCGCGGTCGCCGTCTGGTTCGTCGCGTTCGCCCACGTACTGTCCCGGCTGCCCGAGGGTGCGCTCTTCCCGGTCGGTGACCTGATGGTCGAGATGGGCGTCTGCCTGGGCATCGGGCTGGCGTCCGCCGCGACGGCCGTCCGGTACGCGACCGGGCGGCAGGCCGCCATGGCCGCCGTGGTGGTGCAGCTCGCCCTGGTCCTGGCGACCATCCTGCTGCCGGATCAGCTCAGGCTGTGGCCGCCCACCTGCGGGTTCGGCTTCTGGGATCAGGCGCACGCGTTCTGGCTGGGCATGCTGCCCGTGCCGTACGTGTGGCTGGCCCTGGCCTGCCGAGACCTGCGCCGCTGACAACGCGAGGAGGCGGCAGGGCGGCGGCGGGGCCGGTGACGCTGCGGCGCTCCGGCGGGGCGGCCTCGGCGGGCAGTTGAAAGCCGTGGTTCAGACGGTCGTCATGCGGGCGGCGGAAAGTGTTCACGGGATTTCGTGACACTCCGCCACATGCGTAACAAAACCCCGATTTGTCTGGCGGCGGCGAGCCTGTCGGTGCTCGCCCTGGTGACTCCCACCACAGCCGCCGCCCAAGCCAGGCCGTCCGGCCTTGAGCTGTCCCTGCTCGGCCGCTACTCCGCCGGTGCCGTAGGGGTCGGAGCGGCGGAGATCACCGCGTACGACGCGAAGACCCGCCGCGTCTTCGTCGTCAACGCGCAGCAGGGCACGGTGGACGTGCTCGACCTGCGCGACCCGCGCTCCCCGCGCAAGGTGACCACGCTCGCCACCCCCGGCGCCAACAGCGTGGCCGTGCACGACGGGCTGGTGGCGGTCGCGCAGCAGGCGACGAACAAGACGGCCGCGGGCACGGTGGCGTTCTTCGACGCCCGGACGGGCAAGAAGCAGCGCCAGGTCACCGTGGGGGCCCTGCCCGACATGCTGACGTTCACCGAGGACGGGCGGCAGGTCGTGGTGGCGAACGAGGGCGAGCCCACCTCGTACTGCGCCGGGGCCGTCGACGACCCCGAGGGATCGGTCAGCGTCATCGACGTGCGCCGGGGCACGGTACGCACCGCCGGCTTCCGGGCGTGGAACGGCAAGGAGGACGCGCTGCGCGCCAAGGGCGTACGCATCAGCGGGCCAGGGGCGAGCGCGGCCCAGGACCTGGAGCCGGAGTACATCACCACCGAGAAGGGCACCGCCTGGGTCACCCTCCAGGAGAACAACGCCCTGGCCATCGTGGACCTCGACCGGGCCACGGTGCGTGACATCGTGCCGCTCGGGCTGAAGGACCACTCGCGACCGGCCAACGCGCTGGACGCCTCCGACCGCGACGGCAAGATCAACATCCGTACCCACCCGGTCAAGGGCGTGTACATGCCCGACGCGATCAGCCACTTCCGCGACGGCGGCCGGACCTACCTGGTGACCGCCAACGAGGGCGACAGCCGCGACTGGGAGTGCCACAGCGACGAGGTGCGGGTCAAGGACGCCGACCTGTCGCCGACCGCGTTCCCGAACGCGGCCGAGCTGAAGAAGGACGCCGAGCTGGGCCGACTGACCGTCCTGGCCGACTCGCCGAAGGACGCCGACGGCAAGTACACCGAGCTGCGCGTGTTCGGCGGCCGGTCCATCACGATCCGCGCCGCCGACGGCTCGCTGGTCTGGGACTCCGGCAGCGAGCTGGAGCAACTGGTCGCGCGTGAGCTGCCCGCCCAGTTCAACTCCGACAACGAGGAGAACGACTCCTTCGACTCCCGCAGCGACAACAAGGGGCCCGAGCCCGAGGGCGTGACGGTCGGCGAGGTACGCGGCCGCACGTACGCGTTCGTCGGCCTGGAGCGGGTCGGCGGCATCGTCGCCTACGACGTCTCCGACCCCCGCAAGCCGCGCCAGGCCGGATACGTCAACACCCGCGACTTCACCGGTGACGTCGAGGCCGGCACGGCCGGGGACGTCGGCCCCGAGGGTGTGCTGTTCATCGACGCGCACGACAGCCCGACGCGCACCCCGCTGCTGGTGGTCGGCAACGAGGTGAGCGGCACCACCAGCGTGTACGAGATCAAGTCCTGAGCGCACGCGCGGCGTCCCGGCCGCCCGAGGACATCACGGCCGGCCGGGAAAACGCGTTGCCTCGGCCGGCCGGTACGTAGGAGGCTCCCGGTGTGAAGATGCACGCCGATCAGCTCACGGTGCCTGTCGAGACCGTGCGCGCGCTGGTGGACGACCAGTTTCCCGAGTGGCGCGACCTGCCCGTCAGGGGCGTCGACGCCCAGGGCACGGTCAACGCCATCTTCCGCATCGGCGACGAGTTCGCGGCCCGCTTCCCCCTCGGGGGCGGTGACTCCGGCGCGGCGCGGCGCCTGATCGAGTCGGAGGCGCGGGCGACTCGCGAGCTGGCGGGCCGCACCCGGTTCCGCACGCCGCGACCGGTCGCGATCGGTGAGCCGGGGGCGGGCTACCCGCTGCCGTGGTCGGTGCAGACGTGGCTGCCCGGCGAGGTCGCCACCGAGGTGCACCCGAGTGGCTCGGACGCGTTCGCGCACGACCTGGCCGACCTCATCACCGACCTGCGGGCCGTCGGCACGGGCGGCCGTACGTTCACCGGCGGGGGCAGGGGAGGCGAGCTGCGCGCTCACGAGGAGTGGGTGGAGACCTGCTTCGAGCGCAGCGAGGGCCTCCTCGACGTTCCCCGGCTGCGCCGGATCTGGGCCGTCCTGCGCACCCTGCCGCGCACCGCCGCGGAAGACGTGATGTCCCACGGTGACCTGATCCCGGGCAATGTGCTGGTGTCGGGCGACCGGCTGGGCGGGATCCTCGACGTCGGCGGATTCGGCCCGGCGGACCCCGCCCTCGACCTCGTCAGCGGGTGGCACCTGCTCGCGGCCGGGCCACGGCGGCTGCTGCGCGAGCGCCTGGGGTGCGACGACGCCGAATGGGAGCGGGGCAAGGCATGGGCCTTCGTCCAGGCGCTGGGCATGGTCTGGTACTACGTCGAAAGCAACCCGCCGATGGCCCGGCTGGGCCGCAGCACCCTCGACCGCATTCTGGCGAGCGACCCGTCCCCCTGAGCACGAAGCCGTCACGCGCCGGGTCTGGGCCGACCCGTGACGTGGTTTCGAGGATGTCGGGGCGTCCTGCGTCCAGCCACTTCCTGCTCGATGGTGGAGCTGATTCCCCCCGGCTCGCTGACGTTTCAGCCCGCCCCCGCTTGTCCGCACTTGGCGATCACGGGCAAGCCTGGCTTGAAGGTGGGTCGGGGGTTGCGGGGTCTGTTCTCGCCTGGCGGTCCTGGCTGTGGCAGTATGGCTGGGTGATCTCGATCCGAAAGGGCGATGCCGCGTAGGCCGCCCGGCGCTGTGCGCGCTGATCAACAGGTCCGGCTCCGAGGTCGGAGACCTGGTGGAGTTCCTGGTCGTTCCCATCGGTCGCGGGCGTCTGTGGCCGAGTTGGAAGTCAGACACGCGAGGCTGGAGAGTACGACCTCCGCGCTGCAACGGTATGAAGCGTTCCTGAGCCGGCCGGGCCGTTGGCTTCACTTGCCGTGGCCGGACTGCCCGTGGTGCGACCCCACAGACGCACGAGATGTCCTTCAGTTCATCCTGCGGTCCATGCCAGTGATCGATTCGGCGGGTCTCCGCAGAGTCGTGAGGAGGCTGGATGCTGAGTTCTGGCGTAGGACGCTGCCCGATCCGAACGCCTGGCTGCTGAGCGAGTGGCATCGAGGTGCGTGGTGGCATCGCCGCTTGTCCGAACGGTAGGCCGAGCGGTGACCTGGTCCAGGGCGCGATCATGTCACCGGCTCCGTGGTTGATCGACGACTCGGGATTCCGAGGTCGACGGTCGGCCGTCTGGTGAGGCGTTCGGATTCGTCTCGTTTGGCGCGGAGGCAGGTGAGGGTGAGGTCGATGCCTTCGATCTCACCGATCCAGCCTTCTGTCTGGTCGCGCCGCAAGATGGCCTGTACCTCGGGAAGGGTGAGCTGGCGAGCGCGCCGTTCTGGCGGACTGGGCGTGGGCGTGGGCGTGCAAGGGGGGCCCGCGTGGGTGGAGTCGGCGATGCTGGCCTTCCGGCTGATGGTGGCCGGCCACTCCATCAAGAGCGCCGAGGACTGAGGGCGAGGGCTGGCTTCGTGGCAGGACGGCGCGGTGCTGGACGACTTCGTACCACCAACTACCGCTCCTGGCGTCAAGCTGCTGAACGCGATCCACAGGAGTGGAAGGTCCGGGCAGCGCAACATCATCCGCAGGGGACGATGGGATGAACGCGATGCCTCTTGAGGGCGAGTACGAGCCGAGTCCGGCGCAGTGGGTGCGCGAACAGGTCGCGCTGTACGAAGGCTCGGACGGCACGCAGGGGACGACGCTCTGGGACACGGGATTGCCCGTCGTGATTCTCACGACGCGCGGCGCGAAGAGCGGCAAGATCCGCAAGATTCCGCTGATGCGCGTGGAGCACGAGGGACGGTACGCGGCCGTGGCCTCGAAGGGCGGTTTCCCGAGTCACCCGGTCTGGTGCTTCAACCTCAAGGCCGACCCGCACGTGGAACTCCAGGACGGGCCCGTACGCCAGGACATGACGGCCCGTGAGATCACCGGGGACGAGAAGGCCGAGTGGTGGGAGCGCGCGGTCGCCGCATATCCGCCGTACGCCGAATATCAGGAGAAGACCGATCGGGTGATCCCCGTCTTCGTGCTGGAGGCGACGGCCGGGAGTTGATCGTCTACAAAGGAACGCATGAGCACGTCTAGAACGTGAAGCCGCCCGGGCGGGCGTTGCGGTCGGCGAGCAGGCCGGCCAGGGTGGCGACGGCGATCTCGGGAGGGGTGCGGGAGCCGATGTCGAGCCCGATCGGCCGGTGCACCCGGGCGATCTCCTCCGGCGTCACGCCCAGCTCGGCCAGCGCCCGCACGTGCGGGCCCGTGTGACGGGCGCTGCCCATGATGCCGATCCAGCGGGCGGGCGACCTGAGCAGGTCGCGGAGCACGGGGCCGATCTCCTCGCGGTGGTGGTCGGTGAGCACGACGTCGGACGTGGCGTCGACGCAGTCCTCCAGCCGGGTCACCGCCGTGAACCCGTCGAGCCGGCGCTCGGGGTCGGGCTCGAAGAGGATCGTACGGAAGTCCAGCTCCGCGCCGAACCGCAGCAGGCAGTCGGCCACCGGCGACGCGAAGACGGCGATCAGCGTACGCCTGGTCTCACCGGCGGGAGCCGCGCCGTGGGCGGCCGCGCACGCCTGGCCTTCGTCGTGGATGTGGGTCATGTCGGCAGTCTGACACGAGGGGGCGGGCGAGCCGACGACCTGGGGTTCCGGCTCGCCAGGGCGGCATCCGGGCACCACACGACGGTAGTGTCTCCCGGTGACCGCCCTCGGGCCGGGGAAGCCCCAGGTGAGACGCCCTCCGGGGCGGGGCAGGAAGTCGCGGGAAGAATCATGCGCCCGGCAGCGCAAGAAATCGGGATCGGCTCCGACTCCCTGCTGAACGGCGCGTCGGGACGCGCCGCCCGACTCTCGAAGGAGACGACATGAAGTTTCTGTTGATCATGCACAACAACCCGCAGGTCTGGGACGCGCTGCCCGAGGAGCAGCGCAACGCGGTGATGAGCGGCCACGGCGCGTTCATGGAGACCATCACCGAGTCCGGGGAGATGGTCGGCACCGTCGCGCTGGCCGACCCGTCGCAGAGCGCCGTGGTCCGGGTGCGGGGCGGGCTGCCTGCGGTGACGGACGGGCCCTACCTTGAGGCCAAGGAGTACCTGGGCGGCTACTACCTGATCGAATGCGACAGCAGGGAGCGTGCTCTGGAGCTGGCCGCGCTCATCCCGGACGCCGGTGTCGAGGGCCTCGGCATCGAGGTGCGGCCGGTGGTCTTCGCCGGGTAGGGCGACGGCTGAGCCGAGGGACGGTCCCGCCGAACTCCTGCCCGGCGTGACCGGCGGCCGGGGGCAGCAGCCCGTCGGCCGCCGGTTCGCTCCCGGCGGCCTGTTCCCCTCAGAAACAGCTCCCCTCAGAAACAGCTCTCCTCAGTGACGGCTCTCCCGTCCGAGCGCCGTCCGGCGACGGTCACGCCGCGACGGCGTCGTTCTCCTGAGCCTGCTCGCCGCCGAGCCCGCAGTCCGGGGCGGCGCCGGGCTGGAACCTGACGAATCTGGCGTTCCGGAAGGCGATCGGTACGGTCCCGCTGCCGGCGCACAGCACGACGCTGCGGCCCGCATCGACCAGCAGCGCCTGACACCCGGGGGCCGGCTGGTTGACGAAGGTGTCGAGCGCCTGCCCCGACAGCGCGTACTGCTGGGCGGGCCGGCAGGAGTCGTACGTGACGGTCTGTGCGACGCTCCCGCTGAACAGGGTGAGCCGCCCGGCCGCGGCCTGCGCCGTGCCGGCGGTGCCCACCACCATCACGCAGGCGGTGGCCGCTCCTGCGACAAGCGATTTCAGGGATGATCTCATGCCCCTGAGTCTCGGCTTCCGCGCCCAGGTCCGCCCAGGTCACCGGCAGGACAATGACCGGCCACTCCCTGGCGGGCGGCGATTTCCTAGACTGGACGATCTCCACGAGGAGGAGGGATCCGTGTGCACGAATACCTCCGGCTGCTCGACCGCCATGGAGTGACGTGGGGAGAGGAGCTGATCCCGTACGTCGGGGAGGTGCGCACCAGCGCCTACCTCATGAACGGCCACGACTACTGGAGCGCGTGCTTCCGCCAGCTCGACGGGGCGCGGCGCGACCTGGACGCGCGGATGGGCGAGCTGGACCTGGACCGGGTGGTGCGGGACGCGCTGGGCGGCGCCGTCCTGGACAACCTGCCGGCCCTGCGCCTCACCCCAGAAGGGAACCGGCTGGAGGCCCGCACGCTGGCCGTCCTGGACGACACGCCGCTCATGACCATGCTGCTGCTGGACTCCGCGCTGGCGGAGGAGACCACCGTGACGGTCGACGGCGTCGCACACGTCGTACCGGCGGGCGGCGCGAGGCTGGTGGCGATCACCAGCGCCGCCACGGTGATCGCCGGCGGGCGGATCGACCTCGGACCGCTCACCAGGTGGGCGCCCGCGGCCCGGTTACGGCTGCGCGCCGGGTTCCCGTGCCGGTGGACGGTCACCGGCGCGGACGGGCAGGGCTGGTACCCGCCGGGCGCGGTCCCCGCGCTGGACGCGCATCTGCGGCCATACTTCCACGGCGACGACCTGGTGGCCGACGTGCCGGCGGAGCGGCTCACGGTGTCGGTGACGCGCGGCATGGAGTACGACTCGGCCACGGTCGCGGTGTCCCCCGCGCCGGGCGAGGAGCTGACCGTCGAGCTGACCCCCGGCCGCCTGTACGACGCGGCCGCCCGCGGCTGGTACGGCGGCGACCTGCACGTCCACCTCAACTGGATGGGCGACGTCCCGGCGGCTCCCGACCGGGCCGCCGCCGCGCAGTCGGGCGAGGACCTGCACGTGCTCAACCTGGTCGCCGGCAACGTGGCGGGCGAGCGCGTCTACGACCGGGAGCTGCTGGAGGAGTGGGCCGGGCGCGACCTGCCGTGGTCGGACGAGGGCCACGTCGCCCGGTTCGGCGTCGAGTACCGCAACGACCTGCTCGGGCACTTCAGCGCCTTCGGCCTCACCGGCGTGCCCACACGCTTCCACAGCGGTTTCGGCGACGACCACGACCGGCATCCCAACAGCGATCCACTGGCCGAGGCGCGCGCACTCGGCGCGGTCACCGGGTACGGCCATCCGTTCCACGCCGACCTGAACGACACCGACCCGCCCGACCTCGCCGTCGCCGCCGGGCGCAACTGCTCGGCCAGAGAGATCGTGGTCGACGCGGCGCTCGGCCTGGTCGACAGCCTGGACGTGCTCAACCACTCCTCCGTCCAGGCGACCGCCGTGGTCTACCGGCGGCTCATCGGGGCCGGCAACCGGCTCGCGGTGACCGCCGGGACCGACGCGGTGCTGTCCATCTCGCGGCGCGGCACCGCGTCGAGCCCGCCCGGCTGGGAACGCGTCTACGCCCGGGTCGACGGGCCGCTGAGCGTCTCGTCCTTCGCCGAGGCGGTACGGCGCGGACGGACGTTCGCCACCACGGGCCCCTGGCTCGAACTCGACGTCGACGGCCACGGGCCGGGCGACACGATCCGGGCGACCCCCGGCGACACCGTCACGATCACCGCCAGGACGGTCGGCCCCGAGGTGGAGTGGCTCCAGCTCAGGACCGCCGACGGCGTCCTCGCGGAGGGCGGGCCCGGGGTGCTCGCCGCCGAGCTGACCGTGCGCGCGCCGACGTACGTGGTGGCCGTGGCGGGCGGCGGGCCGCACCCCCGGTCGATGCACCCCGCGGGCGTCTACGCGCACACCAGCCCCGTCTACCTCGGGGACCACGTGGTCAGGCGGGCCGACGTCGAGTGGTGCCTGCGCTGGCTGGACCTGCTGGAGCGGGTGCTGGACACCGACGGCAAGTGGGCCTCGCCCGAGCAGCGCGCCACCCACCGGGAGCTGCACGAGCGGGCCCGTCAGGTGTACCTGGCCAGGCTGCGCGAGACGGACGAGGGCTGACCGCCGTCCAGGCGGCCGTCCGGCGCTTCTGGGCGGCCGGACTGGACGTGGTACCAGCCGAGTGAGCCGGTGAGCCGCCCGGCCAGCCGCGGGTCGCCCAGGCTCAGGGCCGCCTCCAGGGCCTCGCGCAGGTTGGCGGCCTCGGCGTCCAGCCGCCGGACCCAGTGGTGCCGGGCGGGCCCGCTCTTGTACGCCTCGGCGCACTCGGCGAGCTGGGTGTAGTAGGTCGCGTACCGGCGCAGGACGCGCTCGTGCTCGCCGGCCTCGCGCAGCCGTTCCAGCGCGTACGCCGCCACCGACTCCAGCAGCCGGTACCGCTCCCCCGCCCGCACGACCAGCGACCGGTCCACCAGGCGGCCGAGCAGGTCCACCACGTCGGCAGGGTCGAGGTCGGGCGGCCCGGCGGCCGGCTCCTCCGCGGCGAGTTCGGCGTCGCCCGGCGGGCCGCCCGGGATCGGCATGGGCACGGCGCAGACCCGCTCGGCGGCCTCCAGCGTGCAGCCGCCCGCCTGTACGGCCAGACGGCGCAGCACGATGCGTTCCGGCTCGGTCAGCAGGTCCCAGCTCCAGTCGATCGCCGCCCGCAGCGTCCGCTGGTGCGTGGGACCGGCCCGGCGGCCCGCCGACAGCAGCCGGAAGCGGTCGTCGAGCCGCTCCGCCACGACGCGTACGCCCAGCGCCCGCACCCGTGCCGCGGCCAGCTCCAGCGCGAGCGGGATGCCGTCGAGGCGGCGGCAGATGGTCTCGACGGCCCCGGCGTCCGCCTCGGTCAGGGCGAAGCCCGGCGCGGCCTCGGCGGCGCGCACGGCGAACAGCCGCATCGCGGCGTCGGCGCCGAGTGCCGGGACCTGACGTACGACCTCGCCGGTGACGCCCAGCGGTTCCCTGCTGGTGGCGATGACCCGGGTCTGCGGACCGGCGCGCAGCAGCAGTTCGGTGAGCTTGGCCACCGGCTCGACGACGTGCTCGCAGTTGTCGAGCACCAACAGTGTGCGGCGGGCGCCGAGGGCCGCGGCGATCCGCTCCGCCGGGTCGGCCGCCCCGTCGTCGGCACGCAGGCCGAGCGCCGCCGCGACAGCATCAACCACTCCACCGGTCAAACTGCCGGGCACGGCCGCCAGCTCCACCAGGTGCGCTCCGCCCGGGAACGAACCGGACAGCAGCCGGGCGGCCTCCAGCGCGAGCCGGCTCTTGCCCACGCCGCCGGTGCCGGTGAGCGTCACGAGCCGGGCGGTGCCGGGCAGGTCGACCAGCTCGGCCAGTACGTCGTCCCGGCCGACGAGCTGGGTGAGCGGCTCAGGCAGCCGGGCGGGCGGCGGCGGCGCGATGCCCGGCGGGCGGCGCAGGCTGGGGCTTTGCTCCAGGATCGCCCGGTGCAGCGCCACGATCTCGGGGCCGGGGTCGAGGCCCAGCTCGTCACGCAGGCGTTCGCGCAGGGCGTGGTAGACCTCCAGCGCCTCCGCCTGGCGTCCTGACCGGTAGAGCGCGCGCATGAGCAGCGCGTGGAAGCGTTCCCTCGCGGGGTGCCGCGCTGCCAGCTCGGCCAGCTCGCCGAGCTGGGAGGCGTCCTGGCCGAGGTCGAGCCGTACGTCGGCGTAGTCCTCCAGGGCCGTCAGCCGCTGCTCCTCCAGTCGCAGCGCCGCGCCCCGCGTCAGCGTCCCGGCCGCGAGGTCGGCGAAGTCGGCGAACGCCGGTCCGCGCCACCACGACAGGGCCTCGGCCAGCAGCGCGGCCCGCTCGCCCGGCTCGGCCGCGGCCCGCGAACGTTCGAGCGCCTCCTGGAAGCGGCGCGCGTCGGTGCCGGCGGCGACGAGGTAGCCGGGCGGCCGGGTGACGACCAGCTCCCTGGCCCCCGGCTCCGCCTCGTCGAGCGCCCGGCGCAGTTGCGACACCCTGGCCCGCAACGCGCCCAGCGGGTTGCCCGGCGGCTGCGGCCCCCACAGGGCCCTGATCAGGCGTTCGTCCGCGACGACCTGGCCGGGGTGGGCGAGCAGGCAGGCCAGGAGCGCACGGACCTTCAGCTCGGGCACGCGTACGGCCCGGCCGTCGTCCGTGGTCACCTCCAGCGGGCCCAGTACGGCGAAGCGCATGAACCTCACCCTAAGCAGTTCCGAACCAGACCCGAACGCCCGGCCCGCAGCCTGATCACATGACGACTTTCGCAACCGGCGCCGGAGTGCGCGGGTGGCTGGGACTGTCCGTGCTGTGCCTGGCCACGCTCCTGCTCTCGGTGGACAACACGGTGCTGATGCTGGCGCTCCCGCACCTGTCCGCCGCCCTGCACCCCAGCGGCACCGAACTGCTGTGGATCACCGACGTGTACGGCTTCATGATCGCCGGATTCATGATCACCATGGGCTCGCTCGGCGACCGCATCGGCCGGCGCAGGCTGCTGCTGATCGGCGCGGTGGCGTTCGCCGCGGCCTCGGTGGTGGCCGCGTACTCGACCACGACCACGATGCTGATCGCGGCGCGCGCCCTGCTGGGCGTCTCCGGGGCGGCGCTGGGGCCGTCCGCGCTCGCGCTGGTGGCCGGGCTGTTCCCGGACGCGCGGCGGCGCGCGATGGCCATCGGCGTGTTCACGGCCTGCTTCATGGGCGGGGCGGCGGCCGGGCCGGTGATCGGCGGGATCCTGCTGGAGAGCTTCTGGTGGGGGTCAGTGTTCCTGATGGGGGTGCCGATCATGGCCCTGGTCGTGGCCGGCGGCCTGTTCCTGCTGCCCGAGACCGAGACGGGCACGGGTTCGGGACGGCTCGACCCGGGCAGCGTGGCGATGTCGCTGGCGGCCTTGCTGCCGATCGTGTACGGGCTGAAGGAGCTGGCCGACGACCCCGCGCAGGCCGCCGCGTACGTGGCGCTCGCCGTCGGCCTGGCGTTCTGCGCGGCGTTCGTACGGCGGCAGAGGCGGCTGGCCGAGCCGTTCCTCGACCTGCGGCTGTTCCGGGGGCGCTCGTTCACGGTGGCGCTGCTGATCCTGGCGGTCGCCATGGTCGTACAGGGCGGCATGTACCTGTTCGTGAGCCAGCACCTGCAGCTCGTCGAAGGGCTCTCGCCGCTGGTGGCCGGGCTGTGGATGGCGGTCCCGGCGGTGGGACTGGTGGCGGGGTCGCTCGCGTCGCCGGTGCTCGCCGGGGTGCTGCGTCCCGGGCTGGTGGTCGGGCTGGGGCTGGTGGTGTCGGCGGCCGGGTTCGCCATGGTGCTGGTCGGCGACGGGCTGGGCATGCTCATGGCGGGGGTCACGGTGGCGTTCCTCGGCATGGCTCCGGTGGGCGCGCTGGGCCTCGGCCTCATCGTCGGGGCGGCGCCGCCCGAGCGGGCCGGGTCGGCGTCCGCGCTGGCCGAGAGCGGCGGCGAGCTGGGGATCGCGCTCGGCATCGCGCTGCTCGGCAGCCTCGGCGCCGCCGTGTACGACGGCACGGTCGGCTCACCCCAGGCGGGCGGCTCACTGGGGGAGGCGCTGGACGCCGCCGCCGCGCTGCCGCCCGGCCCGGCCGAGGCGCTCGTGGCGGAGGCGCGGGCCGCGTTCGCCCAGGGGCTGCTGGCGGTCATGGCCACCGGTGCGGTGCTCGTACTCGGCCTGGCCGTGGTCGCCCTGACGCTGCTGCGGCACCTGCGCCCGATCGGCGAGGAGAGCCGCTAGCCCGATCGGTCAGGGGTCGCGGCCCGTCCACGGCGGCCGCACGTGGTTCCGCCGCCAGGCGTCACGTGGCAGCGGAGCCGGGCCGGACGTGCTGGAGAACGGGAGGGCGGAAGAGGAGTGCCAGGCCGGCCGCGTGCAGGAGGAAGATGACGAGGCCGGTGGCCGCCACGGCGGGGGCGGTCCACCAGGCTGTCGTGCCCTCGGTAGCCACGTAGTTGTGGAACAGACTGGTGTCGCTGAAGTGCAGGGCTGACTGAAGCAGGGCCGCCGCGTACGGCAATCCGAGGATCCCGGCCAACGCGCCGGCCATCCGCCGTCCGCGTCCCTTGCCGAGCAGCAGGATCAGGCCGCCCACGACGACCGGAACGGCCGGGATCGCGAGATACTGGAGGTGGACCTGCATGTCGGAAAGGAGGGACGGGGAAAGGAGCACCGGTTCGCGGCGCTCGCTGAGATCACCGGCCAGGCTGCCGGCGTAGTTCACGGCGGCGTAGAGCAGGAGCAGGGCCGGGGTCAGCGACATCAGCACGCCCGCCTGCCGGGACGGGCTCACCCACAGGGGCGGGGAGTCCGGCTCGAAGGGTGGATGCCGGTCACGGGTCAGCCATGACACCCCGTCGCCGCCGGTCAGCAGGACGAGGCCGCGCACGAGAGCGGCGGCCCCGGCCACGAGCAGGACGCCGAGGGCGGGGGCGTACCAACCGGGCCGGTCCAGATCGATGACGCCCGTCCGCTCCGCGCTTTCTCGCACGATGAAGAACGTGTTCGGCCGACCGTGGAACAGCGGCCAGAGCATGGCCACGAAGACGGCGGTCAGCCCGGTGGCCACCGTGAGCAGGAGCGCGGGCCTGCGGGTGCCGAACCGCACCTTCCACGCGGTCACGCCGAACGCGACGGTGGCCACCGCGAAGAACGTGCCCAGCCAGCGGAGGTGGCCACGGAACTCCTCGCCGGCCTGGCTCGCCGCAGAACGCCACATCTCCGCCGAAATCTCCCGAGCGTCCTGGTAGGACGGCAGGACGAGTTCGCTCTGCGCGTAGGCGAACAGCGTGATCAATATGGCCGCGGTTCCGGTCGCGGCGGGGGAAAGGATCAGGACGATCGCGGTCCTGATCCTTCGCGGGACGGATTCCATGTGAGTTCCGACGCGACAGGGCGCCTCCGGCGTTCCCTCCCGGGGCGTGCGATCAGGACGGGCGCGGGGCGCGGCGGTCCCTGCGCCGGGCCAGTTCCTCCTCCTCGACGAGGGTGAGCATGGGCGTGCCCGGCGCGCACAGCATCGTGACCGTGAACCGCAGCGGGACGTCGTCGCGGTGGTTGCCGTCCTGGTAGTGGATGACGTCGCCGCCCGGCTCCCAGAACGCCTCCCCCGCGCGTACGACGCGCTCTGGCTCGCCCTCCACCTCCAGCAGCATCTCCCCTTCCAGCACGAGCCCGAACGCGGGCCCGGAGTGGCGGTGCGGCGGCGTGCCGGGGTCGCCGGGCGGGTACTCGATCAGCACGGTCATCGCGTGCGCGCCCTGCGGGACGAACGGCGGCCTGGCCTCCTGCAGCACGGTCAGCGCCGTCTGCCACGCGGTCGATCTCGTCGCGGGGCCGGTGGCCGCCGGGTTGTGCTCGGACATCGGAACGACCTCTCGTACGTCAGGGTTGTGGGCTGCCTTACCGGCCCGCGTCGCTCTGGTCGAGCCAGTCGCGGTAGCGGATCCGGCCGAGGGTCGCATCCTCGCCGGGCACCAGCGTCCGCTCGCCTGGCACGCTGCCGAAGTAGGTCGCCTGCGGGTCGGCGACCACCGTGCGGGGGTCACCCCAGGCGGCCAGGGCGTCGCGGAAGAACGCGTCCATCCGCGTCTGCTCCGGCCCGGCCACCTCGGTCCGGCCGTTCAGCGGCTGCCCGGCCGCGACCCGGGCGACGGCCTGCGCGACCTCCTCGCCCGCGATGGGCTGGAACAGCACCGGCGCGATCCGTACGGTGTCGCCGTCGGTGGCGTCGTCGGCGATGCCACGGACGAACTCGAAGAACTGCGTCGCGTGCACCAGCGAGAACGGGATCCCCGACTTCTCGATCAGCCGCTCCTGAGCGATCTTCGCCGCGAAATAGCCGTTGTCCGGCATCCGCTCCGTGCCCACCACCGACAGCGCGACGTGGTGACCGACACCCGCCGCCGCCTCCGCGGCCAGCAGGTTGCCCGTGGAGGTCTCGAAGAACTCCAGCACCGCCGCCCGCTCGAACGACGGCGAGTTCGACACGTCCACCACCGCCTGCGCGCCCGCCAGCGCCTCCGCCAGCCCTTCACCGGTCAGCGTGTCGACCCCGGTGCTCGGCGCCGCCGCCACCGCCTCGTGGCCCTGCCCGGCCAGCCTGGCCACCACCTTCGAACCGATCAGACCGGTCCCACCGACTACGACGATCTTCATGGCAAGTCCTCTCCGTCTCCCGGGGCCTCGTACGGCCTCCGGTCGCCAGCTAAGACAGGGCAGCCCCCTGGCCTGTGACAGGCGCCGGAAAACTTTTCCGGCGCCACGTCCAGATCTACCCACTGACCTGCGATGATGCGGACCCGAAGAAGATCGCTCGCAGCGGCCGGTCACTCCACGAGCTTGCCCGCCGTCGACACCTCGCGCATGAGCGCCGCGATCTCGGCGGGAACCGGCGGGATGCTCTGCCGCTCGACCGATCCCGGGCCCGACCACACGAGGTTGACCTGCAGGGCGGGATCGAGGTCCGGATGGTCGGAGCGGTTGTGGCAGCCGCGGGTCTCACGGCGTTCGAGGGCGGTCTCGATCGTGGCGCGGGCGGCGAGCGCGGCCGACTCGAGGTCGAAGGCGTGCGCCAGGTCCTGGAACCCGGCCAGGTCGGGGTGCACGCCGACGTCGGCCATCCGCGCCTCCACGGCGGCCAGCTCGGCCAGGCCCTGCAGCAGGCCGCTCTCGTCGCGCACCACTCCGGCGTGCTCGGTCATGAGGTCGCGCAGGGCCCGTTGCAGCGAGCGCACGTTCTCGGGGCCGTCGGCCGCGAGGAGCCGGTCCACCTCCGCGCGGGCCTCGCCGAGCGCCTCGGCAGAACGGCGCTGGGCGTCGAGCCCCGCGGAGTACTCGGCCGCCGCCTGCCCGACGATGCGGCCGAAGACGAGCAGTTCGATGAGCGAGTTGCCGCCGAGGCGGTTGGCCCCGTGCAGGCCGCTGGCCGCCTCCCCGATCGCGTACAGGCCGTCGACGCCCGTGCCGTGGTCCTCGGGACGCACCCAGACCCCGCCCATCGAGTAGTGCGCGGTCGGGGCGATCTCGATCGGCTCCCTGGTGATGTCGAGCATCTGCAGTTCCAGCAGCGTCTGGTAGACGCGGGGCAGCCTTGTCATGATCGTCTCACGGGGCAGGTGCGACACGTCCAGCCAGACGCCGCCGTGCTCCGTCCCGCGGCCCTGCTTGATCTCCGTGTACGCCGCCAGCGCGACGCGGTCACGGGTGGACAGCTCCATGCGCTCCGGGTCGTATCGGGACATGAACCGCTCTCCGTGCCCGTTGCGCAGGATTCCGCCCTCGCCCCGTGCCGCCTCGGAGACGAGGGTGCCCGCCGCGTTCTCGGGCGCGATGAGACCCGAGGGGTGGAACTGCACCAGCTCGGCGTCACGGATGCGGCCACCGGCCAGGACCGCCAGGCGGAACGAGTCGCCGGTGTTCTCGTCGCGCCGGGAGGAGGTGCGCCGCCAGATCCGGGTGTGGCCACCGGCGGCCAGGATCACCGCGTCGGCGTGGATGACGTAGCGGGTGCCGTCGTCCAGGTCGAAGCCGTACGCGCCGAAGACCGCGTTGTCGCGGACGAGGATGCGGGTGACGTACACGGTGTCGAGGACGGGGACGGCGAGCTGGGCCGCCCGGTTGATCAGCGTGCGCTGGATCTCCAGCCCGGTGTAGTCGCCCGCGTACGCGGTGCGCCGGTGGGTGTGGGCGCCGAAGAAGCGCTGCGAGATCCGCCCGTCCTCCTCGCGCGCGAACGGCATCCCGTAGCGCACGAGGTCCTCGATGCCGCGCTCGGCCCCTTCTGTGATGATCTGCACCGTCCGGGGGTCGGCGAGCAGGTAGCTCTCCTTGAGGGTGTCGGCGGCGTGCTGTTGCCAGGTGTCCTCGGGGTCCATCGTGGCCAGGGCCGCGTTGATGCCGCCCGCCGCGAGCGCGGTGTGCGCGTCCGCCTTCGGACGCTTTCCCACGGCGAGGACGCTGACGCCGCGTTCGGCCAGTTCGATCGCGGCCCGCAGCCCGGCTCCTCCGGTGCCGATGACGAGGACCGAGGTGGCGATACGGTGTTCCGGCCGGTGCTCTGGCCGGTTCTTTGGCGCATGCATGGTGCTCCTTCGAGCGCAGACGAAAGCGATTCCGCGCAGGATGACCGGACAAATATGGAGATTTGTGACATGCGTACGGGTACGTACGGCCCGGTCCCGTACGAGACCGCCGCCGCACCTCCATCATGCGTCGCGGCGGAGCCGGGGTGTGCGGGTCAGAGAGTGACCACCGTGCCGGACAGGCGGGCTCGTTCGGCGGCGAAGACGACGCGGTGGCCGGCCACGCTCTCCTGGATGCCGGAGTGGATCAGCTCGGGGCGGCCCTGGTGCAGGGCGTCCACGAACGACCTGATCAGGCCCTCGTCGCCGCCCGCGTGCCCCTCGGCGGCGGGAGAGCCGCCGGGCGAGGTGTCCACGGTCGTGGTCTTCTCTGACCTGAAGTCGTACAGGTGGACGAACCTGCCGTCGCCGGTCAGTTGACCCGCCGTGCCGAAGATCTTGGTGTGCCGGTTCTCCAGCGGGGTGAACGCGGTCATCGTGAACGACGCCGTCGCCCCGCCCTCGAACTCCAGCATGACCACCTGGTGGTCGGCGACGTCGTTGTCGCAGGCGTAGACTCATCGGCCGTAGGGGCCTTCGGCCAGCGCCCGGGTGACCGCCTCCTCGGTGAGCACCCCGTCGGCCATCACGCGGGTGAAGTGCCGCTTGGTGCCGCCATCGCGCAGCCCGTCCCGGTAGAGCGTGGTCGCCGAGTAGGCGCAGGTGTCCTGGAGCGGGCAGTCGAGGCAGCGGCCGGCCGCCTCGGCGGGCCGGTTGTCCGGGCGGAAGTGGTGAAGCCCGCCGAAGGACGACGTGCGCAGGACGGGCCTGCCCACGATGTGGGCCAGCCAGTCGATGTCGTGACACGACTTGGCCAGGAGCGCGAACGCCGTCTCGTCGCCGCGCCGCCAGTTGCCGCGGACGTAGGAGTGGGCGAAGTGGTAGGACCCGATCGGCTCCAGGTGCTCGACGCTGACGATCTCCCCCAGCTCGGGCAGCGACTCCTTCACCCGCCGGGTGTAGGGGGTGTAGCGCATGACGTGGCAGACCGCGACGGTCGCGCCGGTACGCGCCGCGACCTCGCCGACGGCCAGCGACTCGGCCTCGGTGGGCGCGATGGGCTTCTCCAGCAGGATGTCGTAGCCCTGCTCGGCGAACGCGGTGGTGGGCGCCAGGTGGTCGGCGTCGAGGGTGGCGACGATCACCGCGTCCGCGATCCGGCCGTACGCGGCCATCTCCCGCCAGCCCGCGAAGACCCGGCCGGCGGGCAGGGCATGCCGTACGGCGAAGCGTTCCCGCACGTGGTCGCGCGGCTCGGCCACGGCCACGATCCGGGCCCGGCCGGGCCTGCGCGCGACGAGCTCGGCGTAGGCGGCTCCGCGGGCGCCCGCGCCGACGACGGCGAGGGTGAGCGGCCGGTGCAACGGCACGCCGAGGTGCCCGCGCAGGTTGGCGTGGGTGTCGGTGGTGTTGGACATCACTTGACGGCTCCCCCGTTGAGACCCTTGCGGGAACAGGAAAAAGGCGAGGATCGGTGGCCTGGCCAGGAACATCAAGCCGAACCTGCCCCCGATGCCACCCGGAAATCGGCCGAGCGGGCGACGAACGCCCACGGTGACCGAGCCGCCGCCCTGCCGTTTTTGCCGGGACAGAAGGTGTTCTTCCCCCTTTCCCGGCCAACCTGACTATTGTTGATCTCCGTCGAAGGGGGAAACACAGCTCATGGCTCAGGGCGGTTCCGAGGCGTCTCTGGGGAGCCGGTACGTGCTGCTGGACGAGATCGGCGCCGGTGCGATGGGCACGGTCTGGCGCGCACGGCAGCGCGACACCGGGGAGATCGTGGCGGTGAAGCTGCTGCGCGACGGCCTGGCCGGCGACCCCGACCTCGTCCTGCGGTTCGTCCAGGAACGCAATGTGATGCGCGCCCTGCGCCATCCCAACATCGTCACGGTGCGCGACTTCGTCATCGAGGGCGACCGGCTCGCCCTGGTGATGGACCTCATCGAGGGGGCGGACCTGCGTACCCTGCTCCGGCAGCGCGGCACGCTGCCGCCCGCCGAGGCGGCCAGGCTGACCGCCAGGATCGCCGACGCGCTGGCCGCCGCGCACGCCGTGGGCATCGTGCACCGCGACGTCAAGCCCGGCAACGTGCTGATCGAGGGGGCCACGGGACAGGTACGGCTCACCGACTTCGGCGTGGCCCGCATCGTCCACGGCCCGGGGCTCACCCAGACCAGCTCCGTCCTCGGCACCCCCGCCTACCTGGCGCCCGAGGTGGCCGACGGCGACGCCCCCACCGCGGCGGTGGACGTGTACGCCCTCGGCCTGATCGCGTACGAGCTGCTCGCCGGCCGCCCGCCCTTCGCGGGCGAGCACCCGATGGCCCTGCTCAGGCAGCACGCGACGGCCGTGCCCCGCCGCCTTCCCGGGATGCCCGACGCGCTGTGGTCGGTCGTGTGGGCCTGCCTGGCCAAGGATCCGGCGGCCCGGCCCGCGACCCGTGCCGTGGCGGTGGCGCTGGACGAGGCGGCGGCGTCGCTGGCCGGGTGGACCGCCCTGCCGCCGGTGCCCAGGGGCGAGGCGGCGTCCGCGACCTCCGAGCCGCTGGCGCGTCCCGTTCCGGCGGGCCAGGACGCCCCGCCTGCCGGGACCGGCGGCACCTCTCCAGGCAGCGCCGACGCGGGAATCCCGGCGTCCGAGTGGACCATGGCGTCGTCCCGGCGCGGACGATCCCGGCAGCGGCTGGTCATCGTCGCCACCACCGTGGTGGCGCTGACCGTCACCGCCGTGGCGGTGGGCGTGGTGGCTCCCTGGCGGGAACGGGACACGGGCGTGACCCCCGTGAACGCCGCCGCCTCCGCGCCCGGGACGCACGGGCCGGCGGAGACGTCCGTGACCTCGATCTCCACCCCGCCGAAGGACGCCGGGCGCGCGCTCAGCTCTCCCAAGGCCCAGGACGACCCCATCTCCGCCCCGCCGACCGCGCCGAAATCGACCGAACCCCGGACGCCCACCGCCCAGACCCCCAAGCCCAGGCGATCGACGCCCAAGGGGACCGTTCCGGCGGAGGACGCCCCCACCGACCGGCCCACGGACAAGCCCACGGACAGGCCCACCGACGAACCCGCCGACCAGGACCAGGCGCCGTCCTGGCGCTGCCGCGCCTGGATCGCCGCCGACGCGGCCGGCACCACGCAGATGGCGCCCTGCGTGGCCGTGGTGGGCGACGTCTTCTACCTGCGTGGGCAGATCCGCGGCTCCGTCAGCTCCGACATTCACGTCCAGTTGTACGACACCGACGCCGACCGGAACGTCTCCCAGCCCTTCCTCTGCACCGGCGTCACCCCCGTGACGGCGCAGGAGGTCGCGACCTGCGGCCCGTTCAAGATCTCGATCCCGCGCACCGGGGCCAAGATCGACGTCCGCCAGCGGTGGCGGAAGGCGGGCACCACGGCCTTCAGCGGCGGGGCGGAAAGCCCTTGGGTCCGCTGGTAGTCGACCGGACACCGGCCCCGCCGCCCGACCGCCCGCGCCGCCGTCAGGCCGCCGGCGCCTCCTGGCGGAGGGGGAAGTGGCAGGCGACCTGGTGCGTACCGCCTTGCAGGACCGGCTCGACGGCGCAGGCGTCCGTCGCCAGGGGGCAGCGGGTGCGGAAGCGGCAGCCCGTCGGCGGGTTGAGCGCGCTCGGCAGCTCGCCCCTGATGGTCGTGTCCGGGCTGGGCGCGTGGCCGGGGTGGGGCGAGGGGACGGCGTCGAGCAGCGCCTGCGTGTACGGGTGCCGCGGGCTGCGCACCACCTGGTGAGCGGGGCCCACCTCCACCAGCTTGCCCAGGTACATCACGCCGATCCGGTCGGCCATGTAGTCGACCACGGACAGGTCGTGGCTGATGAACACGTACGACAGACCGAGCCGGCCCTGCAGGTCGCGCATGAGGTTGAGCACCTGCGCCTGGACGGACACGTCCAGCGCGCTGACCGGCTCGTCGGCCACGATCAGCCGTGGGCTCAGCGCCAGCGACCTGGCCAGCCCGATGCGCTGCAGTTGCCCGCCGGAGAACTCGTGCGGGTAGCGCTCCAGCGCCCGCCGCGGCAGTCCGACCTGGTCGAGCAGCTCGCTCACCCGGGCGCGCCGGGAGGCGGCGTCGCCCACCTGCTGGATCTCCAGCGGCTCCGTGAGGATGGAGTCGATGCGCATGCGCGGGTTCATGGCCGCGTAGCTGTCCTGGAACATCAGTTGCACCTGCCGGTGCATGCGGTGGCGGGCGCGCCGGTCGAGGGTGGCGATGTCGGTGCCGTCGACGACGATCCGGCCGCCGGTGGGCGCTTCGAGCCCGGCGACGAGACGGCCGACGGTGGACTTGCCGCACCCCGACTCGCCCACGATGCCGAGCGTCTCGCCGGGCTTGACGTCGAACGACACCCCGGCCACGGCGCTGACCCGCCCGGAGACCCTGCGCATCCCCGCGCCGCCCGCGTCGTACTCCTTGACCAGGTCGCGCACGGTCAGGAGCGGCTCGGAGTCGCCGGACACGGTGTCGGCCGGGGCGGACGACGCCGCGATCGCGACGGGCTCGGTGACCGGGTGCAGGCAGGCGAACTCGTGCCCGTTGCCGGCGGCGTCCGGGGTGAGGAGGACGTCGCCGGCGCGGCACTCGTCGGTGGCGAACCGGCAGCGCGGCGCGAACCGGCAGCCGGTCAGCGGCAGCGACAGGTCGGGCGGCAGGCCGGGGATGCTGTAGAGGCGGCCGTCGGCGGCCGACTCGGGCAGGGCGCGCATGAGCGCCTCGGTGTAGCGGTGGCGCGGCGAGCGGAACAGGTCGGCGGTCGTGCCGGTCTCCACCACCCGCCCGGCGTACATGACGGCGACCCTGTCGGCGCGGCCGGCGATCACCCCGAGGTCGTGGGTGACCAGGATGACCGCCATCTTGAACTCCTCGCGCAGGTCGTCGATGAGTTCGAGGATCTGGCGCTGGGTGGTGACGTCGAGCGCCGTGGTGGGCTCGTCGGCGATGAGCAGGCGCGGGGAGCGGACGAGCGCCATGGCGATGACCACGCGCTGGCGCATGCCGCCAGAGAGCTGGTGCGGATAGTCGTCGACGATCTTGTCGGGGCGCGGCATGCCGACCCGGCGCAGGATCTCGATGGCCCGCTCGCGCGCCTCGGCCTTGCCGACGCCCAGGTGGACGCGCAGGGGCTCGGCGACCTGGGCGCCAATGCGCATGGTGGGGTTGAGCGAGGTGAGCGGGTCCTGGAAGACCATGCCCATCTCGACGCCGCGCACCCGGCGCAGCTCCTGGGCCTCCAGGCCGCGCAGGTCGCGGCCGTCGAAGAGGATCTCCCCGCCGACGACCTGGCCGCCCGAGGGCAGCAGCCCCATGATCGACAGGACGGTCATGGTCTTGCCGCTGCCCGACTCGCCCACGATGCCGAGCGTCTCGCCCTGCCTGACCTCGAGGTCGACGTGGTCGAGCGCGTGCACGACGCCACGCCGCAACGGGATGTCGGTGCTGAGGTCGCGGAGCCGCAGCAGCGGCCGGTCGAGTGCCTCCATGTACGAAACCTCCTGCTACCGCCGCCGGAGGCGGACCTCGAAGACGTCCCTCAGCCCGTCGCCGATGAAGTTGAAGGCGAGGACGATGAGGATGATGGCGATTCCCGGGGGGTAGAGCAGCCACCAGTGACCGCTGAAGGTGTCCGACAGGCCGTCGGACAGCATGCCGCCCCAGTTGGCCGCGGGTGGCGGCACCCCCAGGCCGAGGAAGGACAGGTAGGCCACGTACAGGATCGCGTCGGCGACCTGGAAGGTGGCGTTGACGATCACGGTGCCGATGGCGTTGGGGATGATGTGCCGGCGCACCGCGCGCCCGCCGCCGCCGCCCATGCCGCGCATCGCCAGGACGTACTCGCGGGTGCGCAGGGAGAGCGCCTCGCCGCGTACCAGCCGGGCGGGGCCTAGCCAGGCGAAGGCGCCGATGATGACGATGAGCATCGGCACGGTGGGCGTGACGATCGAGGCCATGAGCATGAACAGGAAGAGCGCGGGGATCGACATCATCGCGTCGACCACCCGCATCATGACCGCGTCGACCCAACTGCCGGCGAACCCGGCCACGGCGCCCCACACCGTGCCGACGACCGTGGCCAGCAGTCCGGCGGCCAGGCCGACCACGATGGAGGTCTGCCCGCCGAGCATCAGGCGGCCGAGCTGGTCGTAGCCGACGCCGTCGGTGCCGAGCGGGTGCCCCTCCGTGCCGGGGGCCAGGTAGACCTTGGTCAGGTCGGTGTGCACCTGGTCGGTCTGGTAGAAGAGCGGCCCGAGGAAGGAGAAGAGCGTCAGCAGGACGAAGAGGGCCACCCCGAGCAGGGCGAGCCGGTTCTCGCAGAAGACTTCGACGCCCTGGCGCCACATCCCGCGGACGGGCGCCTCCTCCTCGTGCGGGACGGCGGTCATGACCGGCCTGCCTTCAGTCGCACGCGCGGGTCGACCGCGGCGTAGAGCACGTCGGCGACCAGCGCGCCGAGCACGGTGGCCACCGAGATGAGCAGCGTGACGCCGAGCAGGATCGGGTAGTCCCGCTTGAGCGCCGCCTGCCAGAACAGCAGGCCCATGCCCGGGTAGTTGAACAGCCGCTCGACCACCAGGGCGCCGCTGAACAGCGCGGGCAGGTACATGCCGAGCAGGGTGATGACGGGGAACAGGCCGTTGCGCAGCGTGTGCCCGACGATCACGCGGCCCTCCGACAGGCCCTTGCTGCGGGCCGTGCGGACGTAGTTCTCGTTCAGGTTGTCGACCATGGACGAGCGGATGTAGCGGGAGTAGACCGCGACGGTGAGGATCGCCAGCGTGAGCGTGGGCAGCACCAGCCCGGCGGGCTCGGCCAGCACCTCCGCCATGGTGAAGCCCTGCGGAGCCTCGGGCGGCAGGACCGGCCACACCTGGGAGAACAGAATGATCATCATGAGACCCATGAAGAAGATCGGCGTGGCGTACGCCAGCAGCGACAGCCCGTTGATCGTGTAGTCGGGCCAGCGGTTACGCCGTACGGCCTGCACCACGCCCAGCGGGACGGCCACCACGACCGCGATGACCGTCGAGGCCAGCGACAGCAGCATGGTCTTGGGCAGCCGCTGGCCGATGGCCTCGGCCACCGACTGGTTGAGCTGGAAGGAGTAGCCGAGGTCGCCGCGGACCAGCCGCTGCAGGTACAGCGCGTACTGTTCCCACAGCGGCCGGTCGTACCCCATTTCGTGGTTGAAGGAAGCGATCTGCTCCAGCGTCGCCTCCTTGCCCAGGATGGCCCGCGCCGCTCCTCCTGGCAGCAGATGCAGGATCACGAACGTGATCAGCGTCACCAGGATCACGATGACCAGGGCCTGTCCCAGGCGCGTGAGGAGGTACCGGGTCAACGGTCAGCTCTTCCAGGACCAGTCTTGGAAGTACATCAGGTTCATCGGGTCCTGCGGGTCGACGCCCTGCAGCCCCGACTTGTACGCCGAGACCTGGTAGACGGGGTTGGGCATCCAGAGCACCGGCAGGTCCTTGGCCAGGAAGTCGTTGTACTCCTGCAGCGCGCCGGCGTCGTCGGAGAACTGCGCCTTCTCGATGAGCTGGTCGGCCTCGGGGCTGCTGTAGCTGCCGAGGTTGACCGGGGCGTCGGTCTGGAACAGGCGCTCGCCGGAGGCGAAGGCCGGGTAGTACCAGCTACCCTGCGAGCCGAAGAAGGACATGTCCCAGTCGCACTTCGCGTCCTCCGGCTTGCAGGCCGGGGTGACCGCGACGGAGTCGGGCACCTCCTTGATGGTGAGCTGCGCGCCGACCTTGGCCATGGCCGACTTGATCTCGGCGAACATCTTGGTGGTGGCCGAGAATCCGGACTGGCTGGTGACGGTGAAGCTCAGCGGGGTGTCCTTGGCGATGCCCTCACCGCACAGGGCGGGGTCGGCGCAGGTGGTCTGCCCGTCGGGCGTGACCTTCCAGCCGTGGCTCTCCAGCAGTTGCTGGGCCTTGGCCGGGTCGAACGGGTAGACGCAGCCCTGGCCGCCGGGCGTGCCCGGCTTGGCGGGCACCGGGCCACAGGTGGGCGCGGCCATGTCGGACCAGATGACCTTGCTGATGGTCGGCTGGTCGATGAGCATCTGCAGCGCCTGGCGCAGGTACGGCTGCTTGAACAGCGTCCCGGTCTTGGGGTTGTTGAAGTTGAGCTGCAGGTAGGTGATCGACCACCCGTACCAGGGGGAGATCGTGTAGCCCTTCGACTCCAGGTACGACTTCTGCGACAGGTTGGCCGGCGGGATGTAGCCGTAGTCGATCTGCCCGGCGCGCAGCACGTTGAACTCGGCGTCGTCGCCGGTGAACGGCCGCAGCACGATCTTGTTCAGCTTCGGCTTGTCTGGGCCCGAGTAGGTGTCCTGCTTGGCCAGGACGACCTCGCCGCTGGGCACGTAGCTCTCCAGCTTCCACGGGCCGCTGTTGGTCTTCCACAGGGGGTTGGTCGCGTACGACTTGGGGTCCTTGGAGGCGGCGGTCAGCTCCTCGAAGGTCTGCTTGGGGTCGCCGCTCTTGTCCCAGGCGTGCTGGGGCAGCGGGACGATCCGGTTGAGCTGGTTGCCGACGAACCAGGCCGCGTTGTACGCCTTCGTGGTGGTCACGGAGAAGGTCTTGTCGTCCTTGACCTTGAAGGCGGAGATGTTGTCCGGGAAGCCACCGGGCTTGTAGGAAGCCCACTTGTCCTTGTTGGTGGTGACGAGGTCCCACCAGAACTGGATGTCCTTGGTGGTGATCGGCTTGCCGTCGGACCAGGTGTTGTCCTTGAGCGTGATGGTCAGCGTCTTGCCCTCGTCGCTGACGACGGGCGGGTCGGCCAGCGAGCGCTGGGGGTCGACGTTGTCGGGGTTGGAGCCGTCGAGCTTGTAGCTGAAGAGCTTGCGGTACAGGGCGGTGGAGAAGATCTCGTTCTCGCCCTGGGTGAAGCCGGGGGCGGAGATCGGCAGGATCCAGTTGGGCGTGCGCAAGGCCACGGTCGCGGTGTCCTTGCCCTGGGCGCCGCCCTGCTGCGGGCTGCTGCCGGCGCCCGCGCTGCAGGCGGTCAGGCCGAGCCCGATGGCCACCACGCCGCACACGATGCGGGTTCTCGTCCCCATGATTCTCCTCGTCAGGACGTGGGCTGCCCTCCAGGGGCCGTTCAGTCCGGAGAATGTATTGCGGTACAAGTAGGAAGTCAATGCGAAAAATCTACTTTGTTCACCACACTTATTTCGGTATAGAGTCCCGGCGACGCGTCTTTCGGTGATCGACTCCGTGCTCGTCCCGTTCGCGGAGACGAGCGTCCGCCGTGTGCGTCAAGGAGTGTCCATCAGGGAGGAGAGGCATGTCGGAGCCCGCCAATCTGCGTGAGCAGGCACTGAACCTGCTGGCCAGCGGTAAGGCCACCTCCCGCGCGGATCTGGTGGAGACACTGCAGGTGGCGCCCTCGACGGTCTCCAGCGTGGTGCGCAGGCTGCTGGAGGAGGGCGAGATCCTCGAGGAGGGCGTCGGCGCCTCCACCGGCGGGCGGCGTCCCAGGATCCTGCGGCTGCGCGAGGCGGGAGGCGTCTTCGCCGTGGCCGAGCTGGGCGGGCAGCACGCCCGCGTCGGCCTGTGCTCACCGTCGGGAGCCCTGCTGGCGGCCCAGGAGTTCGCCGTCGACATAGGAGCAGGCCCCAAGGCGATCTTCGACCAGATCACCGCGGCCTTCACCGGAGTCAGGACGGCCCACGCGCCCGGCCGGCCGCTGCTGGCCGTCGGCGTGGCACTGCCGGGGCCGGTGGAGTTCCCGCACGGACGGGTCATCGGCCCGGCCCGCATGCCGGGCTGGAGCGGCTACGACGTCCAGAGCGACCTGCGCGACCGGTTCGGGGTGACCGCGCTCGCCGACAACGACGCCAAGGCCGCCGCGGTCGGCGAACACCTCACCCGCCCCGAGGCCGGTGACATGATCTACGTCAAGGCGGGCACCGGCATCGGCGGCTGCCTGGTCACCGGCGCCCATATCTCGGGCGCCCAGGTCTACCGCGGCGGGCGCGGCCTGAGCGGCGACGTCACCCACGTACGCGTGGCCGACAGCGGCGAGCGCGAATGCTCCTGCGGCAGCCGCGGCTGCCTGGAGACCGTCGCCAGCGGCGCGGCGCTCGCCCGCGAACTGGCCGGGCGCGGCCTGCCCGTGACCGACACGCGCGACGTCGTCGCCGCCGTCATCAACGCCGATCCGGCCGTGGTGACCCTGGTGCGCCAGGCCGGCCGGCAGCTCGGCATCGCCCTGTCGGGCCTGGTCAACTTCCTCAACCCCGACAGCGTCATCATCGGCGGCGCGCTGTCGAGCCTGGACGTCTACGTGGCCGCCGTCAAAGGCATGCTCTACGAGCGCTGCCTGCCACCCCTGACCCAGTCGCTGTCCATCGAGCCGAGCATCGCCGGCCCCGACGCGGCGCTCATCGGCCTCGGCCATCTCCTCCGAGAGACGGCCGACATCCGTCCCTCCTAGAAAAGCCTCCTGTAAGCCCTCCTGGAAAGCCCTCCTAGAAAGCACCGTCGTGTCCCTGCGCATCGCCGTCTGCGGCATCCACATCGAGTCCAGCACGTTCTCACCGCACCTGAGCGGCACCGCCGACTTCGCGGTCACCCGCGGCCAGGCCCTGCTCGACAGGTACGACTGGCTCGGCGACCCGTGGGCGGCCGAGGTGGAATGGGTGCCGCTCGTGCACGCCCGCGCGCTGCCGGGCGGAGCGGTCGAGCCCGCCGCGTACGACGCCTGGCGGGAGGAGATCGTCCGGGGCCTGGGCGACGGCCGGTTCGACGGCGTGCTGCTGGACATCCACGGCGCGATGAGCGTCGTCGGCCGCCAGGACGCAGAAGGCGACCTGATCACCGCCATCCGCTCCGTGATCGGCCCCGAGCCGCTGGTGTCGACCGCGATGGACCTGCACGGCAACGTCTCCCCCACCCTGTTCGACGGCTGCGACCTGCTGACCTGCTACCGCACCGCGCCCCACGTGGACGTCTGGGAGACCCGCGAGCGCGCCGCCCGCAACCTGGTCGAGGCGCTGCGCCGCGGCGGCCGGCCGCACAAGGCGCTGGTCCACGTGCCGATCCTGCTGCCCGGCGAGATGACCAGCACCCGCCTCGAACCCGCCAAGAGCCTCTACGCCCGCATCCCCGCCGTCGAGGCCAGGCCGGGCGTGATCGACGCGGCGATCTGGATCGGCTTCGCCTGGGCCGACGAGCCGCGCTGCACCGGCGCGGTCGTCGCCATCGGCACCGACGCCGCGGCCACCGAGGAGGCGGCGCGCGAGCTGGGGCAGGCGTTCTGGGACGCGCGCGACGAATTCGCCTTCGTCGCGCCCACGGGCTCCATGGACGAGTGCCTGGACGCGGCGCTGGAGCCGGGCTCGCCCCGGCCGTACTTCATCAGCGACTCCGGCGACAACCCGGGCGCGGGCGGCGCCGACGACGTCACCTACGCCCTGGAGCGGCTGCTGGCCAGGCCCGGGATCCGCGACGGCTCGGTCCGCGCCGTCTACGCCTCCCTGTTCGACCCCGAGGCGGTGGCGCGCATCGGGCACCTGCCGATCGGCTCGCCGGTCAGCGTGCGCGCCGGTGGCCGCGTCGACTCCCGCGCGCCCGGGCCGCTGCTGCTGGAGGGCACCCTGGAGGCCCTGGCGGACGACCCCGACGGCGGGCGCGTGGCCAGTGTGCGCGTCGGCGGGCTGAGCGTCTTCCTGACCTCGCGCCGGATGCAGTACCGGCTGCTGGAGTCGTACCGGCTGCTGGGGGTGGACGTGGCCGGGGCCGACGTGGTCACGGTCAAGATCGGTTACCTGGAGCCCGAGCTGTTCGAGGCCGCCGCCGACTGGATGCTGGCGCTCACGCCCGGAGGCGTCGACCAGGACCTGCACCGCCTGCCCTACCAGAATCTGAAGCGGCCCATCTTCCCGCTGGACCCCGACGCCGCGCTCGAACTCGGCTCCTCCTGACCCCCGCTCCCCCGCAGTCCCCGCTACCCGCCTCCCCACAGACCCGCTGACCCGCGGGAAGCGCCGATCCCGGCGTCGTGATCCGACGCCGGGATCGGCCCGGCCGGCCGCCGGCCGCCTCGCTCGGCGTCAGCCGGCCGCCGCGAACTGGCCCACCCAGTACGCCGTCCGGTCCAGATACGCGGTCTGGGCCGAGGCGCCGGTACGCCCGTACGCGCCTTCGTAACTCTGGTAGCCGGTCCGCGCGACCGCCGGCTCGATCACGCTGCCCTCGTGCCACTCGTTGAACGACGTGATCGACACCCACGTCGGCCGCGTCTGCAGGGCGTTGGACCACTCCCTGTCGTAGGTGGCCCCGTTGTCCCTGGCGAGGGTGGGCGTGGTGTTGCCGGGCACCGCCCGGTCGTCGATGTAGCCGGGCCCCACGGACGGGGCCCACACCAGCCCGTGCTGGCGCGCGTAGTCCGCGGCCTGCTGCCAGCCCGGCGCGGTGGCACCGGCGATCGCGTCGTAGGTGTACATGCCGTTGAAGTTCGCGATCTTCGTGGTGTCGGTGGTCTGGGCCAGGATGACGTTGTCCTGGTTCACCTGGCTCAGGGCCGACCAGTCGGTGATGCGCAGGCTCTCGAAGACGTAGAAGGCATCGCTGAAGGCGGGGTGCGTCCCGTACGTCTGGTTGATGTAGCGGACGTCCTCCACGGTGGAGGCGGCGCTGCGGCCGGAGTAGGGCTCCAGGTGCCAGGCGACCTTGAGCCCCTCCTTCGCCGCCGCGTCCAGCACGCCGCGGGCCAGGCCGTCCTCGTAGCTGCCGCGGCCCCACCAGCTCAGCACCAGCACCCCGGCGCCCGACTGCCTGATCCACTTCATGTGCTGGGTCACGGCGCCGGCGAAGTCGCCGGAGTCGTACGCGCCGAGCACCGGGTAGAGGTCGGCGCCGATGTCGTCGGGAGGGGTGCGCCCGCCCTGCTGCCAGTGCCGCCAGGCCCCGTTGACCTGCGGCGCGCCGTACCAGGGGTAGTAGAAGACGTGCACCTTGTCCGACAGCGGCGGGCCGCCGGTCGTCCCGCTCTCCAGGGTGATGGTGTCGACGTCGAAGAGGTTGCCGGCGCCGCCGGTGAAGACGAGGAAGAGCGGTCCGGTGGCGGAGCCGGTCAGCGCGGTGGAGACGTTCTGGAAGTTCTCCCAGCCGCCGGTGACCGGCACGGTGACCGAGCCCAGCAGTGTGCCGGTGGCCGACCCCGAACGCACCTGGATCGTGCCGCCCGCTCCCCCGGACGAGACGCGGGCGCCGAAGCGCGTCGCGCCCGCCGTGCTGACCTGGGAGTAGCCCGCCCAGTCGCCGTTGTCGACGTAGCCGAGCGTGCGGCCGCCGCTGGCGGGCGCGTGGGTGGCGATCTGCACCCCGGAGTTCGAGGTGTACGACTCGCCCTCGACGGTGACGGTGCCCGCGCCCAACTGCTTGAGCCGGATGTTTCGGAAGGCGACCTGGTCGGAGGCCCCGTGGTTCTGGATGCCGACGTGGCCCTGGCGCAGTGAGCGCCTCGGGTCGGTGTTGGTGAAGTCGTTGACCTTCACGCCGTTCAGCAGGACCTGCAGCCGTTCGCCCTCGACCAGCAGCTCGTAGGTGTTCCAGGCGCCGGGCGGGTTGAGCGCGGCGTCGCGGGCGGCCTGGTCGGCGGCCTTGAAGCCGTAGATCGAGCCGGTCGTGCGGTCGGGGGTGTCGGTGGCGTCGATCTGCACCTCGTAGCCGTTGTCCACGGCCGACTGCGGGTCGGTGGAGGCGGGGAAGCCGACGAAGACGCCGGAGTTGCTGTCGCCGGTCACCCTGAAGTCCAGCTTCAGCGAGTACGCCCCCAGCTCCCGCGCGGAGTACCACAGCAGGCCCATCCCGCCCTGCGAGGTCAGGGTGGCGTCGGCGTTGGTGAAGCTGCCCGGCCCGGCCTGTGACCACCCGCTGGTGGAGCCGTTGTACAGGGCGGTGTAGCCGGTCTCCGGCCGGCAGTCGGCCTTGGCCGTCCCCGCGGCGTACCTGATGCCGCCGAGCAGCAGGTTGCGGAAGGCGGGGTCGGCGTACGACTCGGCGGTGTGGCCGAGCCCGGTGTAGAAGGCCCGCCCCTGGACCTGGGGGTGGCACCAGGTGATGGGGTGGTCGCCCATGTCGCCGCCGCTGTAGCTGCCCTCGTCGAGACTCTGCAGCACGCGCACGGACGGGCGGGGGTTGGTGCGGTAGTTGTACCACTCGTCGGTACGCGTCCACGACGACCCGAGATGGGCGGTCGCCGGGTGGGCGCGGTCCTCGGTGCGCACGGTGGCCTGCTGGATGGCCGGGTGGCTCTTGAAGTACGCCCCGGCCAGCTTCTCGTAGTACGGCCAGCCGTACTCGGTGTCGGCGGCGGCGTGCACGCCCACGTACCCGCCGCCCCCGTCCACGTACGCCTGGAAGGCCGTCTGCTGGGCGTCGTTGAGCACGTCGCCGGTCGTGTTGAGAAAGACGACGGCCTCGTAGCCGGACAGGTTCGCGGCGGTGAAGGCGCCGGCGTCCTCGGTCGCGGTCACGGTGAAGGCGTTGGCCGCGCCCAGATCGCGGATGGCCTGGAGGCCGGCCGGGATCGAGTCGTGACGGAACCCGGCGGTCTTGGAGAACACCAGGACCTCGTAGGCCAGGTTCACGGATGGGGCGGTCAGTCCGGCCGCCACGAGCACGAGGCTCAGGAGTTTGTGAAGCATCGCCGCCTACCTGGTGATCGTGAAGGTGTCGATGTCGAAGAGGTTGCCGCTGCCGCCGGTGAAGACGAGGAAGAGCGGTCCGGTGCCGGAGCCGGTCAGCGTGGTGGAGACGTCCTGGAAGCTCTCCCAGCCGCCCGTGACCGGCACGGTGACCGAGCCGAGCAGGGTGCCGGTGGCCGACCCAGAACGCACCTGGATCGTGCCGCCCGCCCCGCCCGAGGAGACGCGGGCGGCGAACGTCTTCGCGCCCGCCGTGCTGACCTGGGAGTAGCCCGCCCAGTCGCCGTTGTCGACGTAGCCGAGCGTGCGGCCCCCGCTGGCGGGCGCGTGGGTGGCGATCTGCACCCCGGAGTTCGAGGTGTACGACTCGCCCTCGGTCGTCGTGCCCTGCGGGGTCCCGGTGGTGAAGGTGAAGGCGTCCACGTCGAACAGGTTGCCCTGTCCCGACACGCCCTTGAAGACCAGGAACAGCTTGGTCGTCCCGGCGGGGACGTTGCTCAGGCCGGCGGAGACGTCGGTGAAGGTGTCCCAGCCTCCGGTGTTGGCCACCGCGAGCGTGCCCAGCAGCGTCCCGGTCGCCGACCCGGCCCGCACCTCGATCGTCCCGCCGGGGCCGCCGGACGAGACCCGCGCGGCCAGCCGGGTGGCTCCGGCCAGTGCGTAGGGCTCGAAGGAGATCCAGTCGCCGTTGTCGGTGAAGCCGACGGTCGCGCCGCCCTCCGCCCCGCCGTGGTTGGCGATCTGGATGCCCTGCTGCGCGCCGAAGTGCTCGGCCTGGCGGTGCGCCGGCTGCAGGACGCGGAGGCTGTGGCTGGTCAGCCCGCCGTTGTCGGTGTACTCGGCGTCGTACACGCCGTAGAGGTTGGCCGCCGCGTCGTGCTCGCCGTCGGGCGGGATGGTGATCGAGCCCGAGCAGCCGTTCTGCGAGGTGATCGCGTGGGTGTGGCTGTCGTGGCCCACCAGGTACGTCACCTTGACGCGAGCGCAGTCGACGGTCCCGTCCTCGGGGTCGGTGACCGTGACGGTGAAGGGCACGGCCTGCCCGTAGGAGAAGAGCCGGCCGTCGATCGGCGCGGTGAGCGTCACGGTGGGCGCGGTGTTGCCTACGGTGACGACCAGGCTGGCGGTGCCGGTCAGGCCCTGCGGGTCGCGTACGGTCAGGGTCGGCCGGAAGGTGCCGTTCGCGGTGTAGGTGTGGGTCGGGTTGGCCTGCGTGGAGGTGCCGCCGTCGCCGAAGTTCCACGCGTAGGTGAGCGCGCCGCCCTCGGGGTCGGAGCTGCCCGCGGCGGAGAAGGCCACGGTCAGCGGCGCCTGCCCGGAGGTCTTGTCGGCGGTGGCCTTGGCGACGGGGTTGCGGTTGGCGCCGCCGAGGTACTCGATCCGGTACAGCGCCTGGTTGCCGCCGCCCGTGCCGTAGTCCAGCACGTAGAGGGCGCCGTCGGGGCCGAACTCCCCGTCGATGACCTGCGTGCCGGTCCACGGGAAGCTCTCGATCACGCCAGGGGTGCCGTCGCTCTTGACCTCGATCGCCTTGATCCACCGGCGGCCGAACTCCATGGCGAAGTAGCGGCCGTCGAGCGACTGCGGGAACTTGACCGTCGAGGACGAGTTCGCGTCGTAACGGTAGACGTCGCCGCCCATGGGCGACTCCGAGCCGCCGCCGAACTCCGGGGGTGAGCCGGCGTCGCCGTACTTGATCCAGCTCGGCTTGGCGGCGGGCAGCTTGGCGAGCCCGGTGTTGCGGAAGGAGTTGTTCGTCGGGCCGCCCGCGCAGTCGTACTTCGCGCCGGAGGGGCCGCTGGGGAAGGTGTACTCGACGTACGTCTCGGCGACCGTGTTCGTGCCGGTGCAGTACGGCCAGCCGTAGTTGCCCGGGGCGGTGATGCGGTCGAACTCCACCTGGCCGCCGGGGCCCCGGCCGGCGTCGGCGCCGCCCGCGTCGGGGCCGTAGTCGCCCAGGTAGACCGTGCCCGTCGGCTTGTCGACCGCCAGGCGGAAGGGGTTGCGGAAGCCCATGGCGTAGATCTCGGGCCGGGTCCCGGCCGTGCCGGGCGGGAAGAGGTTGCCCGCCGGGACGGTGTAGGTCCCGTCGGCCTGCGGCTTGATGCGCAGCAGCTTGCCGCGCAGGTCGTTGGTGTTGCCCGAGGAGCGCTGGGCGTCGAACTGCGGGTTGCGGTTGGTGCGCTCGTCGATCGGGGTGAAGCCGCTGGACTCGAACGGGTTGGTGTCGTCGCCGGTGGTCAGGTACAGGTTGCCCGCGGCGTCGAAGTCGATGTCGCCGCCCACGTGGCAGCACTGGCCCCGGTCGTTGGGCACCTCCAGCACGACCTTCTCGCTGGCCAGGTCGAGGGTGTTGTCGGCCTTGAGCGTGAAGCGCGACAGGTTGAGGTGGCCCTTCCAGGGCGCGAAGTCGGCCTCGGTGCCGGTCGCGGGGGCGTCTCCGGCAGGGGTGCTCAGCTTGGGCGAGTAGTACAGGTAGACGAAGCGGTTGGCGGCGAAGCCGGGATCCGCGGCGATGCCCTGCAGCCCCTCCTCGTCGTGGGTGTAGACGTCGAGCTTGCCCGCCACCTTCGTCGCGCCGGAGGCGTCGGTGTGGCGGACGGTGCCGTCGCGGGCGGTGTGCAGCACCGACCTGTCCGGCAGGACCGCGAGCGACATGGGCTCGCCCAGCTCGGACGGCCCGAGGGCGAGCTGGACCTGCTGATAGTCACCGGGTGGGATGTCCATCGCCGCGGCACCGGTTAATACCAGCGACGCCGCGACGAGCAGCCTCGACCACACAGACATGGGCTTCCTTTCCTGACCGGGGGGACGTCAGGCAAGGCGCGCGCCGACCGCGCTTTGCTGTGGAGGGCTGGAGGGTGCTTGCTCCAGGTTGCGCTTGACGATTTGGGTGGACGTTTCCGAGATGTAACCGCGCTCAAGGAGATGCTTACCGCGCTGTAATGTGGCTGTCAAGACGCGTGTCTTCAGCGGATGAAGAGTCAGGAAACGACGAAGATCCGCAAAATCTCGATCGTTCTATGTAATTCTCTGGTTGGATCGCTCCAAGCCCTTGCACGGTCGGGGCTCCCGGCATTTAATCCAGACTCACGCCCGCCTGGCACCGACGGAGAAACGCGCGGCGGTCTCTGCCGCCGACAACGGAGCCGCCGCAGTGGGTGCCGTCCCATCGGCCAGGCGGGCGGAACCCACCGCACCTCCCCACCGCGCCCATCCACTGCGCCATCCTGCCGCGCGTCCGCTGCGCCGCTGCTCGGCACGTGGCTTTCCGTGACGAACCTTGGCGCGCCGGACTTACCGCGCCGAACTTACAGTCGCTGTACTCAGCTTGACACCTTTGCCTCTCACCCGGCATGCTGCCTATACAAATCGATTTGCGTCATCGTTGGGGAGTACATGACCGACTATCCGCAGCGGGTGCTGGTGACGGGGGCGGCCGGCAGCCTCGGCCGGGCCACCCTCGACCTCCTCGCGCGCCATCAGGTGGCGGCGACCGGGCTGGACCTGCGCGACCCCGGCGGCCTGCCGCTCGACCGCATGGTGGTGGGCAGCGCGGGCGATCCGGAGACCGTGCGCCGGGCGATGGAGGGCGTGACGGCCGTGATCCATCTCGCCGCGATCCCCGCTCCCTCACTGGGGACGCCCGAGGAGGTGTTCTGCGGCAACACGCGGGCCACGTTCGTGGTGCTGGAGGAGGCCGCGCGGGCGGGCGTGCGGCGCGCCGCCCTCGCCAGCAGCATGTCGGCCCTCGGGCTGGCCTGGGCGGACAGGGTGCTGCACCCGGCCTACGTGCCCATCGACGAGGAGATCCCGCTGCAGGTCGAGGACCCGTACGCGCTGTCCAAGCAGGCCGACGAGCTGACCGCGGCGATGATGAGCCGCAGGCACGGCATGACGACCGTCGCGCTGCGCTACCCCCGGCTGGGCGGCACGGAGGACAAGCTCCAGCAGACGGCGGAGGCGTGGGCCGTCGACCCGGGCGCGGGGGCCAGGGAGCTGTGGTGCTACCTCGACGTCCGCGACGCCGCGCGGGCGGCGTGGCTGGCCGTCACGCGCCCGATCGAGGGTCACCACGTGGTGGCCGTCACCGCCCCCAACACGCTGATGTCCGAACCGACCGAGGAGTTGCTGGCCGTGTTCCATCCCGACAGCGAGCGACGGGCCCCGCTGCCCGACCGCGCCGTGCCCGTCGACCTGCGCGCCGCCGAGCGGGTGCTCGGCTTCACCGCCGAATACGTGCTGCCATGACGAGCCGGAACGCGGACGTCCCCGCGACGCACGAGCCTCTGATCGGCCAGAGGGCGGACGGCCCCGTGACCGGCCCGATGGCGGAGACGCAGGCGCCCTGGCCCGCCCGCGACGGCTTGCGCATCACGCGGGTCCGGCCCATCGTCACCGCGCCAGAGGGCCCGCCCCTGGTCGTGGTGAAGATCGAGACCAGCGAGCCGGGCCTGTACGGCCTGGGCTGCGCCACGTTCACGCAGCGTTTCCACGCCGTGGCCGCCGCCGTCGAGCGGCACGTGGCGCCCATGCTGGTCGGCCGCCACCCCGCCGACATCGAGGACATCATCCGGATGATCCACCTGTCGTCGTACTGGCGTGACGGGCCGGTGCTGAACAACGCGCTGTCCGGCGTGGACATGGCCCTCTGGGACCTCGCGGGCAAGCGCGCGAACATGCCGGTCTACGAGCTGCTCGGCGGCCGGGTACGCGCCGCGGCCGACACCTACCTGCACGCGGGCGGCGCCACGGTGGAGGACACCATCGAGCAGGCCCGCGCGATCCTGGCCGCGGGTCACCGCCACGTCAGGCTCCAGACCGGGGCGCCCGGCCTCGGGCACTACGGCGCTCCCGGCAGTGCGAACGGCTACCCCGGCCACCCCTATCCCGACGGCTGGGACGTCCAGCGCTACCTGCGCGAGACCCCCCGGTTGTTCGAGCGCGCCCGCGAGGAGCTGGGGGACGAGCCCGGTCTCCTGCACGACGTGCACTCCAGGCTCACCGTCAAGCAGGCGATCGGGCTGGCGCGGGCGCTGGAGCCGTACCGGCTGTTCTTCCTGGAGGACCCGATCGCGCCCGAGTTCTACGACCGGCTCCCCGAGGTGCGGCAGGCCGCGCCGATGCCGATCGCGGCCGGTGAGCAGATCGGCTCCGTCGCCGAGGCGGCCCGGGTGGTCCTGCGGGGCGGGGTCGACCTGCTGCGGCTGCACGTCTCCTCGATCGGCGGCCTCACCCCGGCGCGCAAACTGGTGGCGCTGTGCGAGCTGACGGGGGTCGGCACGGCATGGCACGCGCCCGCGGACGTCTCCCCCGTCGGCGCGGCGGCCAACCTCGCGCTCGACGTGACGACGCCGGCGTTCCAGATCCAGGAGGGGCACGTCTACCCGGACGCGGTGCTGGAGACGTTCCCCGGGACGATCAACCCGAGGCAGGGCTACCTCTACCCCCACGACGCGCCCGGCTGGGGCGTCGACCTGGACGAGAAGGCGGCGGCCAAGCACCCACCGGCCACCCACCTGCACGAACGGTGGGCCGCCCGGGTCCGCAGGCCGGACGGAGGGCTGGAGGCGCCCTGAGATCAAAGTTCAGCGACTGAAAGGATTATGCCGATGTAATATCTCGGCATGCCGACCCCGCAGCCACCGGCCGCTCAGCCGCCAGCCCAGCCGTCGGCCCACCAGCCCGCCCACCAGTCGGCCCAGCAACCAGAACAGCGACCGGCCCAGCAGCCGGAACAACAACCGGCCAGGCGCGAGCGGAAGAAGGCCGAGACCCGGCGGGCCATCGCGGACGCCGCGCTGCGCCTGTTCGCGTTGCGCGGGTTCGACGCGGTGACGGTGAACGAGGTCGCCGAGGCGGCCGACGTGTCGGCCAAGACCGTGTTCAACCACTTCCCCGCCAAGGAGCAGCTCTTCTACAAGCACGAGCCGCTGCTGGCGGGCGACCCCGCCGAGGCGGTGCGGGGCAGGCCGGGCGGGCAGGTGGCCCTCGCGCTGGGCCGCCTGCTGCGCGCCGACCCCGTCGGGGACCTGGCGCTCTTCGGCCGGATCTACCGCGGCAGCCAGACCCTGCGCGCCCACGGCCGCGAGTTGTTCGCGGCGCGCGAGCGCGCGCTGGCCGAGACGCTGGCGGAGGAGGCGGAGGAAGCCGACGGCCTGCGTCCGCGCATCCTGGCCGCGGCGGCGCTCGGGCCGCTGCGGCAGGTGTGGGAGTCGATCCTGCTGGAGTCGGCCGAGCGGGTGCCGCCCGCCGAGGCCGTCGCGCGGGGGGTGCGCACGCTGGAGGAGGCGTACGCCGTGCTGAGCGGCGCGTTCGACGGTTTCCTCCAGGGGTGCTGGGCCGCGGCCCGGCCCGGCGGGGCGCCGATCTTCGACGAGCCGCCGCGCGCGGCCAGGGGCGAGCGGCCGAGCATCAGGCGGGTCGCCGACCTGGCCGGGGTGAGCGCGACGACCGTCTCCCACACGCTCAACGGCCGCCGCCCCGTGGCCGAGCAGACGCGGCGGCGCGTGCTGCGGGCCATCGAGGAGCTGGGCTACCGTCCCAACGTGCTCGCCCGCGGCCTGCGCACCAGCCGCAGCCAGACCGTCGGGCTGATCATCCCCGACATCACCAACCCGTTCTACCCGGCGCTCGCCCGCGGCCTTCAGGACGTGCTCGCCCCTGCCGGCTACGACCAGATCATCAGCAACACCGACGGCGTGCACGGCATCGAGCAGACCGCGATCGAGCAGATGATCGCCCGCCAGGTCGACGGGCTGGCCTTCGCCGTGTTCCACACCCACGCCGAGGACCTGCTGCCGGTCATCGAGGCCGGCATCCCGGTGGTGCGGCTCGGCGGCAGGCTGGTCCAGCAGGGCGTCGACCTGGTCCACAGCGACGACGAGGGCGGCGCGGCCGAGGCCACCCGCTATCTGCTCGGCTGCGGCTACCGCAGGATCGCGTTCGTGTGCGGCCCGGAGGCCGAGGGTCCCGCGGCCGAGCGCGTCACCGGTTACCGCGCGGCCCTCGCCGACGCGGGCGTGCCCGGCGGCGAGGCGCTCGTGGCGCACACCGGCTTCAGCCGTACGGGCGGCGCGGAGGGCGTGGCCCGGCTGCTGCAACTCGCGCGGCCGCCCGACGCGGTGCTGTGCGCGAACGACGTCATGGCGATCGGCGCCCTCGACGTGGCGGCGCGGCTGGGCCTGCGCGTCCCGGAGGACCTGGCCGTGATGGGCTTCGACGACATCGACGCGGCCGGTCTGGTCTCCCCCGGCCTGACCACGATGGCCAACCCGGCCCGCGAGATCGGCCAGGCCACGGCCATGCGGCTGCTCGAACGGCTGCGCGGCGCCATCGACGAGCCGTCGACCGAGCTGATCGTCCCCGCGCGCCTGGTACGCCGCGAGTCCGCCTGAGGCGCTTCGTGCGTCGCGAGCCCGCCTGAGACGGGACCCTTGACACGGCTTACGTTGCGTGTAGATTTCGGAATCATCTTAACGATTTGCGCATCGGCCCCAACCAGCCGCGGAGTGCGTGGGGCCGTCCCCCCATGGAGCCCCGGAAGGACGCCATGATCGCAAAACGTCGGAATCTCGCCCTCATCCTCGTCCTGGTGGCCCTGGCCTGGCTGCCGCAGGCGACCCCGGCCGCCGCCGCGAAGCTGTCCGGCAACGTGCACCTGTTCTACTACCCCTGGTACGGCACGCCCGCCGGCACCGGCGAGTGGCGCCATTGGCAGCAGGGCGGCCACACCCCGCCCGACGACATCGGCGCCGACCTCCACCCCGCCCTCGGCGCGTACGACTCCGGCGACGCCCGCGTCCTGGCCCAGCACATGAAGTGGGTCGCGCGAACCGGCGCAGGAGTGATCGTCTACAGCTGGTGGGGCCAGGGCGGTTTCGAGGACGGCCTGGCCAGGCGGGTCATGGACGCCGCCGCCGCGAGAGGCGTCAAGGTCGCCTGGCACCTGGAGCCGTACGCGGGCCGCACCGCCGCCTCCACCGTCGACGACATCCGCTACCTGCACCGCGAGTACGGCTCCCACCCGGCCTTCGCCAACATCTTCTACGTGTTCTGGAGCCTGCAGATCGCCGACTGGTCCGCGCTCGACGCGGTCAACCAGGACAACGTCATCCTCGCCCAGACCACCGACACCACGAAGATCGCCCACTTCGGCGGCATGTACACCTACGACGGCATCGCCGGGGCCACCGCTCCCGGCTGGCGGCAGGCCGGCGAGTACGCCAAGGCGAACGGGCTGATCTGGGCGCCGTCGGTCGCCCCCGGCTACATCGACGACCGCGCCGTGCCGGGGAACACCACCCCGACGGTCACCCGCGACGGCGGCGCCGCCTACGACCGGCAGTGGAACAACGCCCTCGACCCGGCCATCGGCGGCTCGCCGACCTGGATCTCCGTCACCTCGTTCAACGAGTGGCACGAGGGCTCGGTCATCGAGCCGGCCGACGGCACCCCGCCCGCGGGCCACGGCTACCAGACCTTCCAGGGCGCCTACGGCAAGCGGGGCAAGGCCGCCGAGACGGCCTACCTGGACCGGACGCGGCACTGGGTCCAGAAGTTCGAGAGCGTGCGCTAGAGCGTGCGCTAGGCGTACGGAAGGGAAGGTCCGATGACAACGACGCGCAAGCGCGCGCTCGGCCTGGCCGTGGCGCTGGTGCTGGGACTGGCCGCCTGCTCGGGCGCGGACGGCGGAGGTGGCGGGGGCGGCGGAGGCGGCCAGGAGCAGTCCGGGCAGTCGTTACGCATGTGGACGTTCAAGAAGTCGCACGCCGACGCGCTGAACAAGGCGGCGGCGCAGTTCACCGCCAAGACGGGCATCACCGTCACGGTCGAGGCGATCACCCCCGACGACGTGTTCGTCAGCAAGGTGCAGAGCGCGGCGCAGACCGGCGGGCTGCCGGACGTGCTGGAGGTGCACTCGTCCGGCGAGGACTTCGAGATGGGCACGTCGGGCCTGCTGCAGGACCTCGCCGCGGACGTCACCGACCCCTGGAAACAGCGCCTGCTGCCCACCACGCGGGAGAGCGGCGTCCTGACCCAGCGGAAGATCGACTCGGTGGCGATCGACTCGCCGATCAAGAACGGCAAGGCGGGGCAGCGCTTCAGCGTGCCGTTCACGGCGGGCGCCTTCGGCATCGTCTACGCCAACAAGGACAAGCTCCGCGCCGCCGGGCTCGATCCCGACACCCCGCCCGCGTCGTGGGAGGAGTTCCTGAAGGCGCTGGAGACCACGACCGCCAAGAACCAGGGCGGGCTGTCGCTGGGGCTGAAGGTCTCCCAGACCGGCTTCAACTGGGTCTATCTGCCGCTCGCCTTCGCCCATCTCGGCGAGGAGCGCTACCACGCCCTGTTCGGCAAGGGCACCACGCAGGGGTTCGCGTCGCCGGACGGCGTCAGGACACTGCAGGCGTACGCGGGGCTGACGCCGTACTGGATGCCCGGCGCCACGACGCTCGGCATCGACGAGGCCGACATCGCCTTCGCGCAGGGCAAGTCGGCCTTCGCCGTGGGCGGCACGTTCACGCTGGCCTTCCTCGCCCAGAACGGGCTGAGCCCCGACAAGGTGCTCGCCTTCCCCGTCCCGCCGTCGGCGCAGGGCACGCACAAGCAGATCTCGCTGGCGCCGCTCGCGCTGACCGGGCTCGGCGTGACGGCCACGACGAAGAACCGCGAGGCCGCGCTCAAGTGGATCGACTGGGTGACCTCGGCCGAGGGCGCGGGCCTGGTGGCCAAGGAGTCGCTCGACCTGCCGTCCACCGACCTCGGCACGCAGGCCGAGTCGCTGCTCGGCAGGGACCTGGCCGCGCTGCAGAAGTATTTCACCGGGCCGCCGGAGAGCGCGTACGTGGCGGCCGACGACACCTTCCTCCCCTCCGACTGGGACCAGGTCAAGCCCGGTGACGTGACCGTACGCCTGACGCCGCTGGACGAGCTGAGCCCGCAGCAGGCGGGCACGGAACTGGACAAGGTGGTGGCCTCGATGTGGAAGGCCACCCAGTGAGCACCACCTCCGTCGAACGCCCCGCGGAGCGACTGCGCGAGCGGCCGCCCGCCGGGGCGCGGGGGGAACGCTGGCGGCGCTGGGGGATCGGATGGGCGTTCGTCGCGCCCGCGGTCGTGCTGTTCCTGCTGATGGGCGGGTACACGATCGCCAGCGGTTTCCTGCTGAGCTTCGCCAAGTGGAACGGCTTCACCCCCGACTGGCGCTGGGTCGGCCTCGGGAACTACGCCGACCTGCTCTACGCGGACCCGTCGCTCGCCGCCGACCTGCGCCGGGCCGCGGGGAACACGGTGCAGGTCATGGTCGCCGTACCGGTGCTCACCGTGGTGGTGTCGCTGCCGCTGGCGATGATGCTGAACTCCGTCACGCGTCTGCGCGCCGTCCTGCGCTCGGTGTACTTCCTGCCGTACGTGACCACCGGCATCGCCGTCTACTACGCCTGGCGTTACGTGCTGGAGCCCGACGGGGCGATCAACCTGATGCTGGGCTCGCTGGGGCTGGGCAGCCTGCGGCAGCCCCAGGGGTTCCTCGGCAATCCGGACACCGCGCTGCCGACGTTGATCGTCGTCCTGGTGTGGTCGAGCGTGCCGGTCGCCACTCTGCTCTACCTCAGCGGGCTCCAGGCCATCAACGGCAACCTCATCGAGGCCGCGCGGATCGACGGGGCCGGTTCGTGGCACGTGCTGCGGCACATCATCTGGCCGCTGCTGCGGCCGATCACGGTGGCCATCGTGCTGCTGGGGATCCGCGACACGCTGCACGGGTTCCAGATCTTCCTCGTGGCCACCAACGGGGGTCCCGGGGGGCACACCGACGTGTTCGGGCTGATGGCGTACCGGCTGGCGTTCATGAAGGGGCTGGCGCCGTCGCTCGGGCACGCGAGCGCGCTGGGCTGGCTGCTGTTCGCCGGAGCCGTCCTGCTGACCCTGGCCAACGCCCGCCTGCTCCGGAGGGTCCAGTGAGGCGTTTCGCGTACGCGGGGCTGATCGCCTATGCGCTGATCAGCGTGTACCCGTTCCTCTGGATGGTGTCGGGGGCCTTCAAGACCCCCGCCGAGATCCTCGAAGGCAACCTGCTGCCGCGCGAGCCCACCCTCGACACGCTCGTCGCGACCTGGAACCGGCTGCACTTCCTCGACTACTTCCTCAACAGCCTCCAGGTCACGGCGCTGACCGTGGCCGGGGTGCTGGTGGTCTACAGCCTGGCCTCCTACGCCTTCGCCATGCTGGACTTCCCCGGCCGCAGGTTCCTGTACTGGTTCTTCGTCGCGCTGCTGTTCGTGCCGGGCATCACGATGCTGCTGCCGGTGGTGATCCTGGAGAAGAACCTCGGGCTGCTGGGCACCCATCTCGGCCTGGTGCTGCCGTTCGTCAACGGCACCGCGCCGCTGACGGTGCTGCTGCTGACCAGCAGCTACGCCGCCATCCCGCGCGAGCTGCGGGAGGCCGCCAGGTCGGACGGCGCGGGCGAGGCGCGGATCTTCTGGTCGGTGTACCTGCCGCTCACCAAACCGGCGCACGTCACCGTCGCCGTGCTGACGGCGGTGCCGACGTGGAACGAGTACGTGCTGACGCGGGTGTCGCTCTCCGACCGGTCGCGCTTCACGTTGCCGCTGGGCCTGGAGTCGCTCATCTCCAGCGAGGTACCGCACTACAACGAGGTGATGGCAGCCTCGCTGATCATCGTGCTCCCGGTGATCGCGCTCTTCCTGCTCCTGCAGCGGTACTTCGTCAACGGGCTGGTGGGGGCGATCAAGGGCTGAGCACGGCCTGTCTCAGGCGGCATGCGCCACGCGTATTTCGGTGAACAGCCGGAGCCTCACCCTGCGGGGCCGCCGCCACGCCAGCGCGGGCAGGCGCAGGCCCCAGGAGCAGAACGTCCCCTCCAGCACGACCTTCACGTACGCGGGATCGCCGGGGATCTCGGCGCACAAGACGGACACGGCGGTCTGCACCTCCTGCCGCCCGAGGCGCAGGGCCGCTGTCGGGCCGGTCTCCAGGCTCGTCGACTCCCACCGCAACACGGGCACCGGTGTCCTGGCTACGCGCGAAGGCAGCGGCAGCCGCAGCGAGAATCCCGCCAGCGAGCCGTTCGGACGCAGGAAGAAGGCGCCGCTGATCCGGCGCGGCGCGTACAGGACGCGCGGGCCCCTGCCGGTGTCCACGGACAGGGTCACCTCGGTGGCGTCCAGCGCGATCCGCCACGAGCGGGGGTCGGTGTAGAAGGAAGTCGCCATGCTTTCACCTCACCGGTTCGAGAACGCGTCCCGTTTGTCCTCTATGACGAGATCCGGCCCCCAGATGTGACGCCCGGCAGGCCGGGATCCGGGTCAGAAGTCGAAATGGTGGAAGTCGGCGGCCCTGGCCTCCTTCTCCGTGCAGAAGAACGGCCCGTGCAACGGCGTCACCGCGTAACCCTCGTCCCCGGGGACGTCGTAGCTCATGGCGGCGGCCAGACCGGTGGCGACGACGGGCAGAGCGCCGCACCTGACCACGTGGTACGGATAGCGCGTCATCGTGCCTATCCCCGGCGTGACGAACGCGATCGCGTACACGGCCACGGCCGCCACCAGCGCGCGCAGCCAGTCCGGCCGGAAGCGCAGCAGGGCGAGCAGGACCAGGCCCACGAGAAAGGCGAGCACGAACAGCACCAGGTACGGCGCCGCGAAATACCCCCACGACCGCCCCCGCAACGCGACGATCACCGCGACCAAGCCCAACGCAGGCAGTCCGGCGACGAACGCGGCCAGCCACGCGCTTGCCCGCTGAAATGACCTCATACGTGGTGTGATGATCGGCTTCGCAGGTTGGTTCCCAAGCCCGACCAGCCGGCTCCTGTCCGGTTCAGCCGACGTAGTGGAACTCTGGCGGCGGATGCATGTTCACGGCTCTGACTTTGAGGCGGGAATACAGGCGGGGGAAGGTCCGCTTCCTTGTCCGGAGTTTTCGAGCCACTGCAGGTGAGGCGGAGATGCCGGTGTCGAAGGACGTGTTCGGGCGGGGGGACGAGGCACGGCTGATCGCCTCGTTCCTCGAACGGGCGGCGGCGGACGGCGGCGCACTGCTGTTACTCGGAGAGCCCGGGATCGGCAAGACGACGCTGCTGGACGAGGCCGCCGACGCCGCCACGGCGTCCGGGTTCCGGCTGCTGCGGTCGGCGGGTGGCGAGTTCGAGGCCGACGTCGCCTTCTCCGGCCTGAACCAGACCCTCCTGCCGCTGCTCGGCGAACTTCCCGACGCCGAGCCGCTCTTCCCGGCTCTCGGGCCGGCCCCGGCGGCGGGGCCGATGGAGGTGGCCACGGCGACCCTCTCCCTCTTGCGGCGGGCCGCGCGGGCGTGTCCCCTCCTCCTGCTCGTGGACGACCTGCACCGGCTGGACCGTTCGAGCGCCGAGGTGCTGGCCTTCGTGGCCCGCCGCCTGTCCGGCACCGGGGCGGGCTTCCTGGCCGCCGCCCGGCCGGGCACGGCGGACGTCTTCGACCGCGGCTCGCTCCCCGTGCACGAGCTGGAGCGGCTGGACGACACCGCGGCGAGCGACCTGCTGCGAGCGCGGTTCCCGAGGCTGGCCCCCAGGGCGCGGGCCCGCGTGCTGGCCGAGGCGCAGGGGAACCCGCTGGCCCTGCTGGAGCTGGCCGCCGAGGTCGGCGGGCGGGCGGACTGTCCCGTGACGGCCGTCCCCGGGCAGCCCCGGTCGGCCGAGCGGGTGCGGGCGTCGTTCGCGGCCGGGGTGGCGGCGCTGCCGGCGGCGACCAGGGAGCTGCTGCTGCTCGCCGTGCTGGACGGTTCCGGCGACCCTGCCGTGCTGCGGTCCGCGTCCGGCGACGCCGAGCTGCTCGGCCTCGTCCCGGCGGAGCGGGCGGGCATGGTGCGGGTCGACGAGCAGACGGCGCGGATCGCGTTCCGGCATCCGCTGATCAGGGCCGGGGTGGTCGCGACGGCGACCGCCCCCGAGCGCCGCCGGGCGCACCTCGCGCTCGCGCGGTCGCTGGCCGATCGGCCGCAGCGCCGGGCCTGGCACCTCGCCAAGGCGGCCGTGCGGCCGGACGAGGAGGTCGCGACTCTCCTGGAGACGGCCGCGACGGCGGAGAAGGGGGACGCGCTCGGCGCGTCGGCGGCCCTGCTGCGGGCGGCCGAGCTGAGCCCCCGTCCGGCCGACCGGGCCCGCCGCCTGGTACGCGCCGCCTACGTCGGACGGGAGCGTGACGACCTGCGCGAGGTCGGCCGGCTGCTGGCCGGGGCCGAACGGAGCGATCCCGGCTCGGCCGCGACGCTGGAGGCGGCGGTCGCCAGGGCCTACCTGCTGCTCACCGAGGACGGTGACATCGACGCCGCCCACCGCCTGCTGGCCGGGGCCGTCGAGCGGCACGGCGACCAGGCGCAGGTGGCGGACGCGATCCAGATGCTCCTCCAGGTGTGCTGGTTCGCGGGCCGGGCCGAGCTGTGGAAACCGCTTGAGGCTGCCGTCGCCCGCCACGGCCCGCGCCTGCCCGAGACCCTGCCCCTGGCCCTCGCCTGCCACGCCGATCCGGCGCGGGTCACGCCGCGCGAGCTGGCCCGGCTGGACGCCGCCATCGCCGGCCTGGGCGAGGCGACCGTCCCTGCGGACCTCGTACGGATCTCCGGGTCGGCGTTCTTCCTCGACCGGCTGGGCGACTGCCGGCAGAGCCTGCTCCGGGTGGTCGCCGACGGCCGGGCGGGAGGCGGCAGCGCCTCCGCGCACACCGGCCTGATCGCGCTGTCCATGGACGACTTCCTCACGGGCCGCTGGGAGGAGGCCGACGTCCTCCTCGACGAGCTGCTCCAGCTCTCCCGGACGCTCGGCTACGGAATGGTGTGGCCGGCCCAGCACGTGCAGGCCCTGCTGGCCGCCGCCCGCGGTGATTTCGCCACGGCCGCCGCGCTGACCGGCGAGATGTCCCGGTGGGCCGAGCCGCGCGGGATGCACGCGGTCCGCTGGTACGCCCACCACGCCCGTACGCTCGCCGCACTCGGGCAGGGCGACTTCGAGGACGCCTACCTGCACGCCACCGCCGTCAGCCCGCCCGGCACGTTCGCCCCCCGCGTCCCGCACGCGCTCTGGGTGGCCATGGACCTCGTCGAGGCGGCCGTGCACACCAACCGCCGGGCCGAGGCCGCCGCGCACGTCGCCGCCATGCGCGAGACCGGGATCGCCGCGCTGTCACCCCGGCTCGCGCTGCTGGCAGGGGCGTCGGCCGCGATGGCCGCCCCGGACGACGAGGCCGGCGCGCTGTTCGAGGCGGCGCTCGCGCTCCCCGGCGTCGACCGGTGGCCGTTCGACCTGGCCCGCGTACGGCTCGCCTACGGCGCCCGGCTGCGGCGGGCCCGCGCCAGGATCAGGGCGCGCGAGCACCTCACGGCGGCGCTGGAGGCGTTCCAGTGGCTCGGCGCGAAGCCGTGGGCCCAGCGGGCGGGCAACGAGCTGCGCGCCACCGGGCGAACCCTCGCCCGGGGCGCCACGTCCGCCCAGACCCGGCTCACCCCCCAGGAACACCAGATCGCCGCGCTGGCCGCCGAGGGGATGACCAACAAGCAGATCGGCGAGCGGCTCAAGCTGTCGCACCGTACGGTCAGCTCGCACCTGCACCGGCTCTACCCCAAGCTCGGCATCGCCACCCGGTCGGCGCTCAGCGGCGCCCTGGCCAGGCTCCAGCCGCCGCCCCCCGCCCGATGATCGGCATGCATCGGCGCGTACGGCGTCATTTGACGCTAGAGAACCGCCTGCGGCCGACGTGAGGATCGGTCTCGTCCGACCGAGACACCTTGCTCTCAGCAAAGGAGACGGAAATGCCCGCCGATCCCACCGAGATCTCGATCGACAACTCGGCCGTCGTGCTGATCGACCATCAGCCGTGGGTCGCGTTCATGCTGCAGATCGACCACACCCTCATGCTCAACAACGTCACGACCCTGGCCCGCGCCGCCAAGGCCGTCGGCGTGCCGACCGTCCTGACCACGGTGGCGGCCAAGGGCACCAGCCCGCTCGCAGACCCCATCTTCACGCAGATCAGCGACGTGTTCCCAGAGATCACCCCGATCGACAGGACGACGACGGCCGCGTGGTCCGACCCGAACCTGCGCGACGCGGTCGCAGCCACCGGCCGCAGGAAGCTGGTCATGGCGGGTCTGTCGACCGAGGTGTGCCTCGCCCAGACGGTGCTGGGCGCGCTCAAGGACGGATATGAGGTCTTCTTCGTCAGCGAGTGCTCGGGCGGGCTCACGCCCGAGGCCCACGAGGACGGGAAGACCCGCATGATCCAGGCCGGCGCCCGCCCGGTGAGCGTGTCGGTCCTCATCAGCGAGTGGACGCCCGTGGTCACCTCACCGGAACGGGCCAAGCTCATGAACGTCATGCTGGAGACCGGCGGGTCGGTGTCGCTCGCGATGCAGTACGTCATGGCGCAGACCGACGCGGGAATCCCGCGCACCTCCCCCGAGTAGGTCCCGGCTACGAGACCCGCCCGGCAGGGCCGGCGGCGAGGGCGCGCGCCGTCGCCGTGCCCCTGCCGGGCGCGTAGCCGGGGACGTGGCCTTCGTACAGGACGATCCCGCCGTGCTTGCCGGGCCCGGGCCCCAGGTCGATCAGCCAGTCGGCGTGCCGGATGACGTCCAGGTTGTGCTCGATCACCACCACGGTGTGCCCCTGCTCGGAGAGCGTGTCCAGCACGCGGAGCAGGGTGCCGATGTCGCTGGGGTGCAGGCCGGTCGTGGGCTCGTCCATCAGGTACGTGGTGGGCCGCTCGGTGTCGCGCAACTCCTTGGCGATCTTCACGCGCTGGCACTCGCCTCCCGAGAGCGTGCTGAGCGACTGGCCCAGCCCGAGGTATCCGAGGCCGACCTGCGACAGGTGCCGCAGTGCCTTGGCGATGCTCCGGTCGGACAGGACCTCGATGGCCTGGTCGACGGAGAGGGCGTCGACGTCGGCGATGGACAGGCCCGCGACGGTGTAGGCGAGCACGGCGGGGGTGAAGCGCCGTCCCTGGCAGGTCTCGCAGACGACCTCCTGGCCGTCCATGAAGGCCAGGTCGGTGTAGATGATCCCGAGGCCCTTGCACTCGGGGCAGGCGCCCTCCGAGTTCGCGCTGAACAGGGCGGCGGGCACGCCGTTGTGCCGGGCGAACAGCTTGCGGATGGCCGGTGCGATGCCCGTGTAGGTGATGGGGGTGGACCGGCGGCTGGTGCTGACCGGCCGCTGGTCGATCACGGTGACGTCGTGCTGCTCGGCCAGTTCGGCGGCGAGGCTGGACTTCCCCGAGCCCGCGACGCCGGTGAGCACGGTCATCACGCCGGTGGGCACGTCCACGGTGACGCCCCGCAGGTTGTTGCGGGTCGCGTCCTCGATCCGCAGCGCCCCCTTGGCCGGGCGCGGGGTCCGTACGCCCGCCCGACGCGGGGAGAGCGCGCGGCCGGTGTGGGTGCCGGCCTGTTCGAGGTCCCCGAAGGTGCCCTGGAAGACGAGGCTGCCCCCGTCGGATCCGGCGCCGGGGCCGATCTCGATGATCTGGTCGGCGACCGCCATCACGGCGGGGTCGTGCTCGACGACGAGAACGCTGTTCCCGCTGTCGCGCAGCCGTCCGAGCAGCCGGGTCACGGACTCGATGTCGGTGGGATGGAGCCCGACCGTGGGCTCGTCGAACACATAGATCATCTCGGTGAGGCTGGAGCCGAGGTGTTTCACGATCTTGACGCGCTGGGACTCCCCGCCCGAGAGCGTCGTGGTCGCGCGGGCCAGGGTGAGGTAGCCCAGGCCGATGGCGTCCATGGCGTCGAGCCTGGAGCCGAGCGCGGCCACGGCGGGGGCGACGTGCGGCGAGTCGATCCGCCGGACGAGTTCGGCCAGCTCGGTGACCTCCAGGCGGGACAGCTCGCCGATCGTGTGCCCCAGCACCGTGGCGGAGCGGGACCGCTCGTTGAGCCGGTCGCCGCCGCAGTCGGGGCAGACCTCGGAGCGGGTGAACCGGCGGACGGCCTCCATCTTGCGTTCCGACAGGTTGTCGGCGGTGTGGAGATAGATGCGCTCGAACCGCTGGACGACTCCCTCGTACTCCTGGGCCGGTCTGCGCCCCAGCCGGGCCGCCGCCTCGCCGCCGTGGAGCAGGGCCTCGCGCTCGTCCTGGCTCCAGTCGCGCAGCGGGGTGTCCGGGTCGAAGACGCCGATGTCGGCGTACTGCGCGTACCAGTAGCCGCCGTTGCCGAAGCCGGGAAGGGTGATCGCGCCCTGCTTCAGCGACTTGTCCAGGTCGAGGAACCGGTCCACGGCCGAGGCGACGACCTCGCCCAGTCCCGAGCACGTCGGGCACATCCCGGCCGGGTCGTTGAAGGAGAAGTGGTTGGATTCGCCCACGAGGGGTTCGCTGAGCCGCGAGTACACCAATCTCAGGTAGCTCCAGGTGTCGGTGATCGTGCCGACCGTCGAGCGCGCGTTGCCGCCGATGCGCCGCTGGTCGATCACCACGACCGGGGAGAGCCCCTCGATGTGCTCGACGTCCGGACGCGTCCACTTCGGCAGCCGGTTCCTGACGAACGGCGGGAAGGTGTCGTTGAGCTGGTAACCGGCCTCCGCCGCGATCGTGTCGAAGACCAGCGACGACTTTCCCGACCCCGACAGGCCGGCGAAGACGACGAGGCGGCTGCGGGGGATCTCCACGTCCAAAGAGCGGAGGTTGTTCGTACGGGCTCCCTTGATGGAGATACTGCGCTGCACCATGTCCCTGACCGTAGGGGCAGATGTGGCCGGATGTTGACCGTAATTCGGCGCATGATGGAGTCATGGCCGATGTGACCGAACGCATGCTGGCCCTGCTGTCGACCTTGCAGACGGGCCGCCCTTTCAGCGGGGAGGAGCTGGCCTCCCGGCTGGCCGTGAGCCCGCGTACCGTCCGCCGCGACGTCGAGCGGCTGCGGGGCTACGGGTATCCCGTGGAGACGCAGCCCGGCCCCGGCGGGTTCTACCGGCTGGTGGCGGGCCGGACGATGCCGCCGCTCGTCCTCGACGACGACGAGGCGATCGCGGTGCTGCTCGGTCTCGCCACGCTCGCCGCCGTCCGCTCCGACGAGGACGGCTCGCTCGACGACGCGGCCACCCGCGCCTACGGCAAGCTCGACCAGTTCCTCCCGGCCAGGCTCCGCCCGCGCGCGGCCGCGCTGCGCGCCGGGCTGGAGACCGGGCAGCAGCGCTCACCCGGTGTGAACGCCGAGGTCGTGGCCGCCCTCGCCGAGGCGATCGGCGACCGGGAGAACGTGTCGTTCGACTACGTGGACCGGCACGGGGCGGCGAGCCGGCGGCGGGTGGAGCCGCACCGGCAGGTCCACCTGCATCTGCGCTGGTACCTGCTGGGCTGGGATCTGGACAGGGGCGACTGGCGGGTGTTCCGCATCGACCGCGTCGGCGACCTCGTACGCACCGGCGTACGTCACGACGCCCGGCGGCTGCCGGCCGACACCGCCCTGTCGTACCTGCGCCAGGGCATGAACGCGGACCGCCGGCGGGTCCGGCTCGCCGTACGGGCGGGGCCGCGCGAGGTCGCCGACGCGCTGAAGTACCAGGACGCCGAGATCGAGGGCGTCGGCGACCGGGAGACCCGGGTCGATCTCTGGCTCGACTCCTGGGAGTGGCTCGTGCTCAATCTCGCGTTCCTGGACGCCGACTTCACCATCGTCGAGTCCGCGGACTTCCGGGCCTCGTGCGCCGCCTTCGCCCACCGCCTGCTCGCCGCGGCGTCGGACCCGCAATAGGCGCACTCGGGAGCCCCGGCCGGAGCGCGCAGATTGGCCCTGCTCTCACCCGCGCATATCGTCCGGCAGGACCAGTGCAGGCATGAGCCTCCGCAACTCCTCGTTCGCGGTCCAGGCCCTCGATGGCCCAGCGGTCGAGGAGAGCGGGTTTCGGGTGGGGCGGGTTGGTGTCTGGGCTCGAACGTGAGCGAGTGCCGGCGCGTGGGGCGGTCGGCACTCGGGCCAGCGCGTCGGATCAGGCTGCCTGCGGCAGGTCCTCACCGCTCTCGTCGTCCTCATCGGCCGGCTTGTTGGAGCGGAACTCCAGCACCCAGTGCCTACTCCTGCACACGGCAACCCAAAGTAGCCAAATATCGCATATCACCTCAAAAGTAACATCTTGACCGTGAGCCACTCCCACAGCTAATGTCTGCGTAATTGATGATCTTCGTCAAAGATCGGAGACACGTGGCCCATTCGCCCACCTTCCGAAGCAGAACTCGCTTACGTGGCATCATCATTGGCCTTGCGACCGTACCCCTCCTCGCAACATCTCTCACCCTCCCCTCGTCGGCAGGCGCCACGACCAACGACTCCACCCAGCAGATAAACTCCCAGTCCGACTCACAGATGGGTCCCGTTGAGTTACTTGGTGCGGCGACCGAAACCGTCCGCTACTGGAAATACCCTGACGGACGCGTAAGCACAGAAATCTGGCCACGTCCCGTACGCGTGAAGAAAAGCGGCACCTGGGCATGGATAGACACCACCCTGGTGAAGCAGGACGGTGTCGTCAAGCCCAGGGTCATCAAGGGGGAGCTGTCTCTGCCCGGAGACCGCGCGGACGCAGCCACCACCTTTACGCCCGCGCCCGGCCAGTCCATCGAACTGTCGTGGCCCACGCCTCTGCCTGCTCCCCGTCTGGAAGGCAATCGAGCCACTTACCCTGACGCAGCCGGCCGGGGAGCAGACCTGGTGGTCACCGCTCTAGCGACCGGATTCCGCTACGACGTGGTTTTACGAGATCGGCCGAGCAAGGAACTGGAACTCGAGATCCCCGTTCGGGGCGAGGGTGTCAAAGTACGCAAATCCACCGACGGAAGACTTCGGGTGGCCGACAAGGACAACCGCGATGTGGCCCTTGCAGCCAAACCGCTCCTTCGCGGAAATGGGAGCATCAAGAACCACAGCGAGAAGACAGGGTCGGTGGATACGAGCGTAGTCACCGCAGACGGTCAACAAATTGTTCGGCTCAAGCCTGATCAGGCATTTCTCGCTGATCGCGCCACCTCGTACCCCGTCACCATCCAAGCCGCGTTCAGCCTCACGCCAACAGCCGACGCAGACGTGTGGAGTGTCGGTCCCGACGATTCAAACGGTGACGGCGCGTTCCTCAAGGCAGGCACAGAGTCCGACGGTAGCAAGTCGCGCGCCTACCTGAAGTTCGACATGTCTCCCTTGGTCGGGCAGCAGATCAGCAACGTGACATTGTCCTTGCTTAATATCGGTGGACCCTCTTGCGGTACTGCGGTTGGTGCCGGAATCCAGGTTCGCCGGGTCACGGGCATCTGGAGTCCATCGACCGTGACATGGTCCAACCAGCCGGGCAACACCACCGAGAACGCGGTCACCAACAGGAACAGTATCGGCGGGTCATGTGAGCCCGCCGCGATGAATTGGGACATCACCGCCATGGCCCGCCAGTGGGCAACAGACGCTGGCAACTACGGTGTGGTTCTCATGTCGCCCACTGAACAGGCTAGCGCCAACTACCGAATCTTCCCCTCCTCTGAGGACGCCGACTTCAACGATCCGCCCAAGATCATCGCCAGCTTCGATCCGGTTGGGCAGCCCACGACGCTGTATCCCGCAGGACCAGACGGCGTCGAGGTGATCTCCGCACCAGCGAACTGGCGCACTGGCCACCTGCAAATGGCCGAAGCCCAGGCGCACGCACTCAGTAACGCCTATGATCGCGTTGAGACCAACGGCAGTGCGCTCGCGGATCCGTACGTGGACATGGTCAGCGGTCAAATCATCGTTCCGGCCGCCACCGCCGACGGCCACGCTATCGGCTCTGCCCCACTGGCCGGCACGGCTTACCTGGGCCTCGGAGGCGTGGACTGGACTCTTCCCGGAGAATACACCGGAGATGATTCCGACGAAGACGCCGAAGGGATTGCTGGCCCGTCAGAGGATTACACGTTCACCCCGCGCATCTCCGACGTGACCAACAGCTACACCACGCTATCCACCATTACACAAGAAGTCGTGACCCTGGACACCACGCAATTGCCGGGCGCCGACGCCATTGTCGCCGCGGGGGCATGGCCCGAACGAAACCAGGTCCTCATCACTGCTAACGCTGTGTCATCCGAGATGCGGCAGGCCCTGGCCCAGCGGTACGGCACGAACAGCATCGTCATCTGGCTGAACCCGGACGCCACCAGGCTCGCGACTCACGACACACGCAATAGCGATAACGACGACTACGTCAACGGTGGGGGACGGTTCGTCAGCAACGCAGGATTCCAATGCACCATGGGGTTTGCCTGGAATCAGGGAGGCGAAAGGCGCATAATCACGGCGGGACACTGTCTGCCCGACGATGGCACTCTCGGTAGCATCCCGTACGGGCTCCGCTTGGTCAGCACCTGGAAGGATGGCACGGGATCAGTCAAGCTTCCCGGAAAGTCCACCACCCATGGAGATAGCGCGCTAGTTTCGATGCTCAACCCGAAGAAGCCAACAGCGTCCATATTCGTTGGCAGCGCAACGTCCGCCAGCAAGCGCCCGGTCAGGCGAAGCTGGACGCGGCGTGCCGTGCCTGGAGATCTGTACTGTGTCGGAGGTGCGACATCGGGACAGATATGCAATTACGAAGTCGGGATCACCGAGCAAAGCTGGCCGCTGAACAATCCGGACGGATCATTCGCTGGCACCATCAACAAGGGCCAGAAGGGGTCCAGGCTAGGTTCATGCTCAACGGGGGGCGACTCCGGAGGGCCGGTCTACACCATCGAACCCGACGGCTACGTGATCGCGAAAGGCATCTACTCCGGCGGGAAGTCGGTCGGTCCCCTGTGTGAAACAATTTTCACCGACATCGACGATGTCCGACGCGCGTACGGCGGCGACGTCATGAAGCGCCGATAGGAATAGATCACCTCAATGTCCTCAGCCCTTATCGCAACAAGCAGCAAGGCACTGGTCGTGGCAACGGCGCTCCTCACCATGACCGCTTGCAGCCAGGCTCAATGGCAACAGATTCAGGTGGCGACATTATCACCGGACGAGCGCACATTGACCGTGGAAGTGAGCTTTGGGACGCCTGAGACCAGGCCCAGGGAATGCGAGCGGGTGACGGATACCGAGGTGCGCGAGTCTCCCTCCCAGGTAATCATCGGGGTGCAGGTGCATGACACCTGTTCGAGCCCTTGGCCCTGGGAGGGCGACACGCTCAGCGTCGCCTATGTGCGCCGAGTGCCACTCCAGCTTCACGAGCCGCTCGCAGGACGGACAGTGCTCAACAATACTGGCCACGACCTCGTAGCGATCAACCGGTCGTAGGCGCTTCGCTGTCGAGGACCAGGTGCTCAGCAGTGGCGGCCGCCTCGTCGGCGTCGTAGGCCGCGCGACGGTGACGGCGTACCGCTGGCACTCGCCGAATTCGCCGCTGTTACTGTCGCTGTCGCAGGTGAGGCGTTCACCTTCGACGAGCCCGGCGACGTACAGCACGGGGCCACACGCGCGGGTGTGTCGGTGGGTGATCAGGCGGCGATACCCAAGTGCCTTCGCCGCCCGCCAGACGGTGCCGTACAGCATCGAGTTGGCGTTGGGGGTGCCGTCCGTCGTGGTCCTGGTGATCTCCGGAACAACGGGCCGCCCTGTGGCGGTTGGTGAAGGTGTGAGGGTTGATCGGAGGCCGCGGCTGGACGCGGAGTGGGAACAACACAGACCTGCCGTCTTCGGCGCCGCCTATCGCCTGCTCGGCAGCGTGGCGGAGGCCGAGGACGTGGTGCAGGACGTGTGGCTGCGGGCCGCGGCCTCCGATCTGGACGACGTGGTGGACCTGCGGGCGTGGCTGGTCACGGTCGCGGCGCGGACCTCGTACAACGTGCTGGGCTCGGCCCGCGTGCGCAAGGACGGCTACGTCGGGCCGTGGCTGCCCGAGCCGCTGCTGACCGGCCCCGACACCGCCGACCGGGTGCTGGTGGACGAGTCGGTGAGTACGGCGATGCTGCTGGTGATGCGGGAGCTGACGCCGCCGGAGCGGGTGGCGTTCGTCCTGCACGACGTCTTCGAGCTGCCGTTCGAGCAGATCGCGGGGGTGCTCGGCAGGTCGTCGGCGGCCTGCCGCAAGCTGGCCTCGCGGGCGCGGCAGCG